>JAKSDM010000778.1 GCA_022360135.1 Pseudanabaenales cyanobacterium
AGGGGAAACCATCCAGCAAACACTCCTGCGGCTAACCCCCGAGCAATCTCTTTAGAGGAGCCTCGCATGCGGACAAAGCGCAAATAGAGGTATCGAATCCTTCTTTGCCAGGCTCGGCGGGCAGTTCCTCTTTTCATAGTCGAAACCCTAGAGGAATCTAACCGATGATAAGGTGTTGACGATTCAGGAACCAGTTTAGCTTCTTTTTCATGGGTGATCATGGTTTGAGTATAAGAAGCCTTGCGGGACTTTATGTAACTTGCATGCATACTAGTGGAGATGATTTCAGTTACCTCTGTAACTATTCTACCTATTATCACCGTTAGATTTGCCTGTAACTTCAACTACACCCAAGCAGAACGCTTGCACGGCTTCACCTCTACTAGGAAAGACTCCAGGAAAATCATTAATGGTTAGACGGCTTGCGGCATGACAGATTTAGAGTATCAAAATCAACATTGAACACTGACAGTTTTGGGTTTATGGCTAACCCTATCCCTCAACGAGAAACGATTGTTGCGATCGCCACTGCGATCGCACCCCAACAGGGCAGTGTGGGGATTGTGCGGATGTCAGGCGCGGCAGCCGTGGCGATCGCCCGCCGTCTCTTCCGCGCCCCCGGCGATCAATCTTGGCAGAGCCACCGTATTCTCTATGGTCATATCTATGCGCCGCAAACGGACCAATGGGTGGATGAAGCACTTTTACTGCTGATGTACTCTCCCCGCTCCTATACCCGTGAGGACGTGGTGGAATTTCACTGCCACGGGGGGATTATGGCGGTACAGCAGGTGCTCCAGTTGTGCCTGGAAGCCGGGGCGCATTTGGCCCAGCCAGGCGAGTTCACCTTGCGGGCGTTTCTCAATGGCCGATTGGATTTGACTCAGGCGGAGAGTATTGCCGATCTAGTCGGGGCCCAATCACCCCAGGCCGCCCAAACTGCTCTGGTGGGCATCCAAGGCAAGTTAGCCCAGGCTATCCGTCAATTACGGGCCGCCTGTCTGGATATCTTGGCGGAAGTGGAAGCGCGGATTGATTTTGAAGAGGATCTGCCCCCTTTGGATGAAGCCGCCATCCAGCAACAGTTGGCGCAGGTCTTAGCGGATGTGGCTAATATTCTATCGACAGCGGATCGGGGAGAACTGTTGCGATCTGGCCTTAAAGTGGCCATTGTTGGCTGTCCCAATGTGGGTAAATCCAGTTTGCTGAATGCTTGGAGCCGCAGCGATCGGGCGATCGTCACTGCACTACCCGGCACCACCCGAGATGTGGTGGAATCTCAACTCATCGTCGGCGGTATTCCAATCAAGATTTTAGATACGGCTGGCATTCGAGAGGCGACCGATCAGGTGGAGCAGATCGGGATTGAGCGGTCTCACGCGATCGCTCAATCAGCTGATTTAGTGTTGTTGACCATTGACGCCTCTGTCGGTTGGACACAGGGAGATCAAGTAATCTTCGACCAATTCAAAGACCGCCCCCTGATCCTGGTGGTCAACAAAATAGATCTAATTGAGAGTCCTGAGCAAAAAGCAGCCATCCAACCGCCCGCCGCCGATATGCCAATTGTCTACACAGCGGTTGCCCACAATCAAGGGATTGAATCGTTAGAACAAGCCATCTTAAGCGCCATCCACTCAGGCGACTTATCCGCCGCCAATCTGGATCTAGCCATCAACCAACGCCAAGCCGCTGCTTTAACCCGCGCCCAAGTCGCCCTGCAACAGGTGAAGACCACAATCCAGGAAGGTCTCCCATTAGATTTCTGGACTATCGACCTGCGGAGCGCGATTCAAGCCCTGGGAGAAATTACTGGAGAAGAGATTACTGAATCGATGTTGGATCAAATTTTCAGCCGTTTCTGTATTGGTAAGTGAAGGGTGTCGATTGGGAGGGAGGATTGATACCAGGTGTTGCCTGTGTTGCTTAAAGATTCGTTGCAATAAGATGAAACACTTCTATGCACTTCTATGCGATGATCGAGTCACATCAACCCTTTCAGCTACTTTTCCACCTTAATAAGTCCACTCAAAGGGTTCATACGATTTTGAGAGGAGATAGATTCATATGACAATAGACATGGTTCAGGCAGCGGGCGATCCCCAAGTGGGGAATCTAGCTACTCCAGTTAATTCCTCATTCCTTGCAAAGGAATATATCAATTATTTGCCAGCCTATCGTAAGGGGATGTCGTCCTATGGAAGAGGTCTGGAAATCGGTATCGCCCATGGATATTGGTTATACGGTCCTTTTGCTGTGCTGGGTCCATTTCGCGGCACTGAACTGAGCGAT
>JAKSDM010001628.1 GCA_022360135.1 Pseudanabaenales cyanobacterium
CCCGCCGATGACATTGAAGAAATCTTGACGCCACAAGCTAATCAAACCCAAATGTTGGGAGCCCAGCAGTTTTTGAACTGGCGTGAGCAAATTGTCTCGATTTATCAACTCTCTGACCTTTTAGAGTATGCCTGCCCATTACCCGAAACTCTACCGAGCAAGGCTTTGTTCACCGTCCCTTCGCCCAAAGATTGGGCCCCGCCAACCTTGATTCTGCGTCAAGATCAACAAGTATTTGCGTTGCAAGTGGATCGCTTAATCACCGAACAAGAACTGGTGATTAAACCCTTCGGTCCGGCGATCGCTTCCCCCAATTACGCCTACGGTTGCACCATCTTGGGTGACGGCAGTGTGATTCCAGTAATCAATGGCAATGTATTGCTAGAAATGAGGCTCGGTCAATCAAAAGCAGAAATCCAGTTTACAGATAGCGCTCAGTCGCTAATTCCGCTTGACAATAAGCCATCGCTTGTTAGTAAGCTGCCCAACGCCGTCAAGCCGTCGCTTGTTAGTAAGCTGCCCAACACCGTCAAAATATCTCAGGCGACCACTGTTCTAATTATCGATGACGCCTTCACCTTTCGGCAAACCTTAACCGTTTTGCTGGAAAAGGAAGGTTTTCGAGTTTTGCAGGCGAGAGATGGACGGGACGCGATTGATCAGTTGCAGCAAGGGATGTCGGTGCAACTGGTGATTTGCGATATCGAAATGCCCAATATGAATGGCTTTGAGTTTCTCAACTATCGCCGCCAAAATCCTCAACTCTCAAATATTCCTGTCGTCATGCTCACGTCTCGTAGTAGCGATAAGCATCGCTGGCTAGCGATGCGGTTGGGCGCTGTAGACTATCTAACTAAGCCTTGCCTAGAGCAGGAACTACTTGAAACCGTTGAAAATGTATTAAATTGATTAATAAGTATTAAACCTGGTAGAAATACTGTCTAATCTACAAAATCTAATCTCCAAAATGGAAAATACGAGCGGGGCGATCGCGCCAAGCTCGCGCCTGATTTAAGCAATGGCGGAATCAGTTGCAGCCATCTGGTTTCAATCCTGGCGGATGGGTTCTTTTGTTTCCAGGGCTGCCTTGATTGAGTAGGCAGCGGAGTATTTGTTGGATTATTTGCGGCGTAAGGGAGCGGTGAGATTTGAAGGTTGATTTAGGCAACGCTATGCTCAGGCCGGTAAAGGGTTGAGCTGAGGTTGACAGAGACCTTGTTTACCTAGCTGTTTCTGGACCTGAGCAATGAGATCATGGAATTTGAATGGTTTCGGGATGTAGCCATTGACGTCGTACTGCCCTTGTTCGATGGTCTCATTCACGTCAGAACGAGCGCTGACCACCAGGATTGGCGGACGCTTCCCTTGTTGGCTCAGTTCCCTCACCACCGTCCAGCCATCTTTTCCAGGGAGGCCTAGGTCTAAAAGAATCAGGTCAAAGGTATCCTGTTGAACCTGCTGTAAGGCTTCATCACTATCGTGGGCGACCACCGACGCCAACCCATGCTTAGCTAAGCCTTTTTTCATTACCGCTGATAGGCGGGGATTGTCTTCGACGATCAGAATTTGTGGCATGAGCGAGCACCTCATGAATTCTATCGAGTCATTGCTTTTACCCTGATTCTAGTGACGCTTAAGATGTCTCTATCCTATTGATTGCCCAAACGACTGTCATCAGCCGTTTGGCCTAACTATAGCGGTTTTCATTTGCATTGTACTACACTCTGCACCCTACACCCTATACCCTGCCTTCACTAAGATGTATTCAACCTTTCTACTCCAAAAACGAAGCTCAAAACCCGAATTGTCGAGCAAACTGCTCCAGCCTCTAAGCCCTGAGCCTCAACGGTCAACCTTCGAACTCAAATCGTCAAGCTAATTCCTATCCCCCTGCCTCGCGCCCTTCATTTTCCGAGACTTTCGAGCAAATCGCCGCCCCATTTCCATCACCGCCACAAAAGGCAGGATATGGGGTGGTGTGCAGGGGTGTTGTAAATGTTGATAAATTACTAGAAATGGCTTTGAGTCTAACTTGCGATGAAAACCCCTTGGCGCTTACGAGACTACGTCTTTGCCGCCTTCATGACCATTGGCATGGTGGCGTCTGTTTTTATAATTGGCCCATTAGTGCCGCCGTTCATGCAACTGGTCGCCTGGGCTCC
>JAKSDM010000382.1 GCA_022360135.1 Pseudanabaenales cyanobacterium
ATGCTTGTTCAATCTACGCTAGAGACAAATAGATTGATCCTGCGTCCAATCACCCCCGCAGATGCGCTCTCAATTCAGAGCTTAGCAAGTATTCGCGAGATTGCCGATACGATGATTTCTATTCCCCACCCATATCCTGATAGTGAGGCAGAGCAATATATATCAAGACAAATTGCAGAGTTTAAGGCAGGACAGTCTGTTTCATTTGCAATTGAGCGTAAATCTGAAAAAGCATTTTGCGGAGTGATCGAAATTCAAGATATTGAGCGAGAACATTCTCAGGCTGATGATACGGGAAGCTCAACATGATGACATAGCTATGATTACTTGCATGCTTCGCCGTATGGTTGAGGATATGGCCGCCGTAGGCGGCCATGCAGTCTCCCAGGACGAGTCTGACTGGAAAGAATTCGCCAATGTAATCAAAAATCAAATGACTGATAAAAAATATCAGTATTTGATGGCGGATTTGAATCAGTCTAAAGAGGTCGTCGGTTGTACAGCAGGCGAAATCATTATGCTAGGCGGTGTATTTGCGCCGAAGAAAATATTACACATTAGTGCAGTCTATGTGTTTCCAGCGTTTCGACGGTCATGCATAGCCAGTCAGTTACTTGAAGCGCTCATGGACTGGGGCAGAACAGAAGGTTGCCAGTTGTGCGATCTCAACGTAAATGTGCATAATCCAGCTAGAAGACTTTATGAAAAATATCAGTTCGAAGAGTTTAGGCTCCAAATGGTTCGGGCGCTGTGAAAAACGCCTTGCAATCTCACTAAGTAGGTAGGGCTTAATAGTCTCTGTTAAATTGGATTCTGTAAAATCGCCAAATCTCCCAGCTGTAAAAGGTTTTCAGCCTTATTTACATTCGTTTACATAGCTGAGGGTTTCAGCCCCTACCTACTTACTAGAGGGCAAATGTCTTGGCTGCGCCGTCGGATCGGACATACTAGTTGTGGGTACACATACTGCCGAGGAAGTTCGATGGAGTTCATTGATATTGACAGAGAGAACTGGGAAGAAGTCGTTTCGCTCTCTGATCCTAAGGACAGGTACATTGCATCAAACCTCTACAGCATCGCTGAAGCGCAGTTCTACGAGAAAGCGATCTCCAAAGCGATTTCCTCTAACGGCGTGATAGTCGGCTACACAATGTACGGTGAGGATGATGACAACGGTGATGTCTTCTGGATTGATCGATTTATGATAGGGAGACATCACCGAAGAAATGGATACGGCAGCGCCGCTCTTCTGAAGCTGCTTGAGCTGGGCGCCTCAATGGGATTCAAACACATTGAGACAAGCACGGGGAGCGAAAACGCACCTATGCAGCAGCTCCTGAAGAAGCACGGCTTCAGGACTGACAACAAGATGCGATATGGTGAAGTAGTCTATTACTACCACTGTTAGGGCCATACCCTAAGCAAGTATTTGATTTTCCTTCGTAGACAAGCTTTTTGAGCAGAGGATAATTACAGAAAACTTGTAACAGGCGAGACGAAAATGTCCCTCCCCTCGGATCGCTTAGTCCTAATTGAAGTCGCAACCAGTACGCAGCAATCGGCGCTATTAGAAGGATTGCACACCT
Source organism: Pseudanabaenales cyanobacterium (assembly GCA_022360135.1). GTDB lineage: Bacteria > Cyanobacteriota > Cyanobacteriia > Phormidesmidales > Phormidesmidaceae > JAKSDM01. The sequence goes on from JAKSDM010000382.1 coordinate 1,587, forward strand.
GGATGAATCTGGGGTTAATTGATCATGGGCAAGTCAGCATCCGAATCTTCGCCCAAGATGCTGCTGCTCGTCCAAGCACTCTGCTAGTTACAATCACACTGCGTCCCACCGAGCATTTCCTGGAAGGACTAGATACGTGGTTGCAGATGGGATTACTGTCCCAGACAAATCTGTCTGTTGAAGCCCAGATTCGGGCCAGCGCCCCCGCCTTATTAGCAGGACTAGATGTCTGGTTACAGTTGGAACTCCTTTCCCAGGGGGCAATTCGCCAGCTATGCCAGTCACACCTTACCTGTCCGTTGCCGGAGATCATTCCTCAGATAGAGCCCATCCCGGTTCGAAAACCATCGGTTTCTCCGGTCAGCCATCCACCTCCCGTCGTTCAACCCAGAAGACCTGAGCCCAAACCCCTGCCGGTTGACCGTCCCGCTCCTCTGCCTCGCCGCCAGTCTCCCCCCAACCGCCTGGGGCAAATCCTGCAATCCCTTGTGGCCGAACTCAGCGTCCTGTGGTTGCTGCTGCTGGGTGTGTTTATGGTGGTGATTTCGTCGGCAGTGATGGCGGCTAGTCAATGGGAACGGTTTCCGGCCGTTATCCAGTATGGAATTCTGTGGCTCTATACCCTGGGTTTCTGGGGCAGCAGTTGCTGGGCTGGGCGACATCCCCATCTGCGGCTGACGACCCAGGCGCTGCGGATCATCACACTCCTGCTGGCGCCGCTGAACTACTTGGCAATAGATAGCTTTGGGCTGTGGCGATCGCCGCTGCAATGGTTGGCGGCGGCGATCGCCGTTGCTTCCCTCACCGGGCTAACTATCCAGGTCTTCCGGGCGGGATCGCCCAGGCCAACTAGCCGATCTGGGATGGATATCCCCCTGCTCAACCATCTGGGTTTGAGTTACCTCCATTTAGGCTGGGGCATTATTGGCTTTCCCTTACTCGCCACCTATGTTGGGGTGGTTGGGGGTACATTCCTGAGCCAGTGTTCTCGCCCTCAATCGGCGGCTCCGGCGCCCATTTCTGCGGGGGCGCCACCGTCCCATCCCTCACCCTTTAGCCTGAATGGAGCTATCGTCATCTATGCGATCGGCATTTTGTTGCTGCGAGCCCTCTTCATTGCCCAAATCCCTGTAGCCAGGTTGGGTTTGGCCATAGGACTGTGTGGCTGGTTGTTGATCCAGCAAGCTCCTCTGGTGAGGGCAGAGACTTCCAGTCAAGTTGTCCCAAGGGTAGTTTGGAACCGGGTGGGCGGCAGTTTGCTGCTACTGGGATGGCTGTTGTCAGTCGCAGCCATTCCCTGGCAAGCTTTGATGGTCAGTGGCTTAGCAGTCCTGGTGTTCGCTCAGCGGGTATTACGCACCTGGACCCGGGTTGATCTAAGCGCCCTGTTGCTGATTGGGTTGCAGATGCTCTGGCTAGCTTGGCGGGTCACACCGATCGGTGGACGCCAAGCGGTGGTGGATTGGGCGACCCGGCTGACGGGAACGGAGGCAATGCCCATCGCCCTGTTAGGGGTGGCTTTGTTTCCCTATCTAGTGGTGATCCTGATTGTATTCGACGGCTTAATGCAGATTCGCAGACGGCGGCTAGCCCAATTTGCAGGCGGGCTGGCTTTGGCATTTGGCGTCACCTTGATATTGCTGAGTCTGGCGTCTCCCTTGCTGCGAACATTCGATTTTGGCCTTTCGACCCTGGCGCTGGGGGTTGTGACCGGACGGCAGCAGAGGCGCAACCTGGGATCACTACGGCAGCGGCATTTGCCAGTGGAGACGGTGCGATCGCTAGCGGTGCTGACCCACCTTGGGGGATTGATCACCCTATTCTGCGCCATTGATTGGTTGCAGCCGAGATTGGGGCTGGTCCCCTGGGCTGGGATTGGGTTGGGACTAATGGCGGGGGAGTGGTGGCTGAGCCTGGGGCGTCCCCTGTCACCGGATCCAGATTCTCCGCCCACTACGTTATCTGCTCTGGTGCGCCAGAGTTCCTGGAATTTTGGTCTGGTTCTGGGTGGACTGACCTATATGGTTCTGTTGATCAATCTGGCCGCTCAAGCTCACCTGGATAGCCTATGGGATCATCCCGTGGGTCAACCCATCTGGGGAGGGCTGTGGTTGATCGCGCCGCTGATGTTAACGGGGCTGATCGCCCAAGTGCGCACCCGACGACAACTGGCCAGTTGGTTGAGTGTAGCGGCTCTGGGTTTGGCCCAGGTGTTAACTCTGGGAGCGCCAGCATTGCGATCGCTGAGTTTGGGCGTTGCCACGGGGCTGATGCTGGTAAATAGCCGGTATCTCCAAGCGTCTTTAGCCGCCATCATGACGGTGGGGTTTGGCCTCAGTTTTGTCGGCATCCTGGTCGGACAACTATTGCCGGGACTGTCTCTGGCGAATTGGATGTTGCTGGGCGCGATCGCCACAATCGCCCTCTGGCTGCTGCGGCATGGGCTAAGCAGCCGCGCCAGCCGGTTGGCGGCACTCTATTTGCAGGCCAGTGATGGCTGGGCGATC
>JAKSDM010000154.1 GCA_022360135.1 Pseudanabaenales cyanobacterium
CAGCGACTTCTATGGTTATACGTTCTATGTTCTGCAAGCAGCTTAGAAAAAAGCTGTCTAACAATTCAAATGCAGGCAGACGGTTGGAAGCTGCTGACGTTGAGTTCGAGTTTGGCCGCCGCCGCTGATTTGAGTCATTATATAGCGCAGACGGCGTTTCGTAGCGGCAAAGGTCATGCTCGCTTTCGACCCGAAGCAACCATCCGCGTGCCGTCAGAATTCGTTTTGCCGGTCCAACGTCCCGCTACAACCGGCGAGCCGACCGAGCTGTCAAAGTAAGCTACCATTGACATCGGCAGGTAGCCAAACATGACGAAGTGGAGATCACGTGTGGATGTCAAACAATGTTGATGAGATGACCGAACGAATGCTCGATGATGTCGGCATAGGACCGGGTATGCGTGTGCTCGACATCGGCTGCGGGCCGGGCGCAGTGTCTCTCATGCTGTCACGGCGCGTCGGCAACCAGGGACATGTCTTTGCCGTCGATCGCAACCCTCAGATGCTTGAGCTAGCCCGAGAAAAAGCACACGAGACTGGCGTCTCGAACCTCACCTTCATTGAGGGTGAGTTCGACGTGACTTTTCCAGAGCACGGCGCGCTCGATGCGGCGGTGGGTCGCCGCGTCCTCATGTATCAGTTGGATGCCGCGAGAGCCGTGGCGCAACTCGCTCGGGCGATCCGCCCTGGAGGAGTCATCGCTTTTCATGAGCATGACATAATTGCAATAAAGGACAATCGCACTTCCTTGCCGCTGCATGACCAGGTTCGCTCCTGGCTCCGAGAGATGCTCCGATGCGAAGGAGCAAACCTGCACATGGGCTTCGAGCTTCATGCGGCGCTTTCGGCGGCCGGGCTTGCCGTCGAACGAGTGCGTGCCGAAGCGAATGTGCTGACGCCGACCGCTGGCTATCCCGTGGCCGCGATTATCCGCTCCGTCCTCCCCCGCCTACTGCGGCATGGTATCGCGACTGAGACAGAGATCGATGTCGAAACGCTCGACGATCGTCTGGCCGCGGAGCGCAGGGAGACCGCCGCAACCTGTCTCTGGGAGATGGTCTTCTGCGGCTGGGCCCGGAAGCAGTGATGTGGGAGGGTTGCCGCGGTCGGAACGGACGCAATCAGACTTCTTTGACTGGCCGCTCTTGGCCGAAATGCGCCAGAATTTTGAGTTCCAGCATTAGTTCTCCGTGTTTTTGATTACTTTCACATAGCTATAGTTTTTGGAATGGAACAGTTTTCATAATTTTTGGGGAGATAAACCATGAGTCGAATATTGTACTATCACCAACAATCAAACTTTTCTCGGAAAATCAGGATTCTATTGGCAGAGAAAAAAATAGACTATGAACTAAAAGAAATTGACTTGTCGAAAGAGAAGCCCTCCTTCTTTTTGGAAATTTCTCCTATTGGAAAAGTACCTGTTTTTGTAGATGAAGATGGCACAATAGTTTGGGACTCCACACTCATTGCGGAATATATAGATGAAACATATCCAGACCCAAGTTTTTATCCAAGCAGCTTTATAAAACGGCTTGAATGTCGTAAATGGGAAGAACTTGCCGACACGTTAGGAGATAGCATCATCCGTTTATGGGTCTTGAACAAAACCAATAACTTAAACCCCACTCCTTATCAGTTCTCATTAGAACAGTCAATCAATCGCCTCTTAAAGATTTTCGACCAGCAACTCAGCCAATCTGCATACTTGCTAGGAGGCGAAACATGGACAATTGCCGATATTGCAACATTATGTTCCCTTGG
>JAKSDM010001575.1 GCA_022360135.1 Pseudanabaenales cyanobacterium
CCTCAGCCCCACTTTTTCGGCTGGTTTAATGATCACCTGCCGGTAGTCCTCTTCACTCAGAACTGGCGGCGCTAGCACGCTCGATCGCTGCAAGGCTCGGGCCAAGGCGGGATATTCCAGGCAGGGAGCGATGAAATCGGTACGGAGAGTGATGACCAGTTTGACCCGATCGCCCGCATGGGCGATCGCCCCCAGCAGCAAGTCTAAAAACCGATCTCGGTCTTCCGCTGGCGATAGGGTAAAGAGTTCCTCAAACTGGTCGATGACGAGCACCACCATCGGTTCAGGCCGCGATCGCAGCCAGTGGACAAAGCCCTCTACCCCCTGATACAAGATCCCTTCTAGTTGGAGTTGTTGGTAGTGTTGCTCTTTCTCCGTCCCACTATCCACCAGGCGCTGCGCCAACGTATCCAGCGGGCGAGCCCCTGGTCGCAACGCCCACAGCCGCCAGCGCTCACTCCCTGGTATTTGGCGTCCCTGGCGCAACTGCGCCATCAATCCCGCCTGAACCACTGAAGACTTGCCACTGCCTGACGCCCCCACAACCGCCAAAAAGGATTGCCGACTAAGCTGGTTGATTAATTGCTGAGTCAGGTTTTCCCGACCGAAAAATAAACCCGAATCGTCTTCCGAAAATGCCTGCAAACCTAAGTACGGGCAGAGTCCCAGATCAAATTCTGGACTCGTTTCTTGACGGCGGCTCCCCACCTCTCCTGGCAGCACTTCAATCACCCCTTGGGTTCCCGACAACCAGGTATGCAAGCGGATCCCCGTCCCGGCCAATTGCCGCTGCAGCTGAGCAATCCAACCTGCGATCGGGAGCCCTGCCTGCGAGTCCACCGCCGCCAGCGTCTGCAACAGGGCATTAGCGAACTCTTCTGGCTCATCCTCTGAGGCAGCGGCGGCAATCAGACACTGTCCATGTTCGAGGCCAATTTGCAAATCTTCTACCCAGTCCGCCAGATCACTGGCCCCTGGACAATCTAAAATCACCACCTGTTGGGTTAGAGAAGAACGGCGTAATACTTGTCTCAGCCAGGAACGGCTAATCTGCACCTGATCCCTGAGAATCAGTTGGGCGTCGCCAGCCCGGGTTTGTTCAACCCGACCCCGGAGATATAGCAGCACCGTTGCCGGATTGACCACCCGGTTTTGA
>JAKSDM010000879.1 GCA_022360135.1 Pseudanabaenales cyanobacterium
AGACTCTCCAACCGAAGCTGACCTAACAGACTTCTCAACTGAAGCTGAGCTAGAAGATTCCCTTATTGAAGGTGATTTGGCCGACTCCTCAACCGAAGCTGACCTGGAAGACTCTCCAATCGAAGCCAAACTGGAAGACTTCTCAACTGAAACTGAGCTAGAAGATGCCCTTATTGAAGGTGATTTGGCCGACTCCTCAACCGAAGCTGACCTGGAAGACTCTCTAGATGCAGCTGAGTTGGCCGACTCCTCAACCGAAGCTGACCTGGATGACTCTCCAATCGAAGCCAAACTGGAAGACTTCGCAACTGAAACTGAGCTAGAAAACTTCCCTATTGAAGGTGAGTTGGCAGACTCCTCAACTGAAGTTGACTTGGAAAACTCTCTAGATGCAGCTGAGTTAGCAGGCCTCCCAACTGAGGCTGAACAGCTAGAAAACTCACCTACTGACGCTGAGTCGGAAGATCCTTCAGATGCAGCTGAACTACAAGACTCCATAACTGAGGCTGAACAGCTAGAAAACTTACCTACTGACGCTGAACTAGAAGAATCCCCTATTGAAACTGAATTGGAAGACCCTTTAGATGCAGCTGAGTTGAAAGAATTTCCGACTGAAGTTGAGTTGGAAGACTCCCTGAATGAGGTTGAATCTAACGATTCGCTTGTTCAAAATAATGTCGATACACAAAATCCTTCTGCTGAACCTGACTAGACGTCTAACTTTTTACAAAATATCATGAATCTAACGTAAAGGTATGAAGCTTGTCGCAGCGTTTGTTTGGCTATCCGAATGGCTATGAAATATAAAATCTTAATTGCTCTAGGCTAGAATATGTCAGTTTTGTTACAAAATGTGTGGCTTTGAGTACATTACAACTTGGCTCTCTGGGTTATCCTGAAGTGGTAGTGGCGTTAATCAGCAAGCTTAATATCCTAGTGCTTGACTCCATGCTTTGAGGTTGTTATGGCAAATATTCGTTCTTTCTATCATAATCATCCCTTTGAGGACGCCAATATCTGGCAGAACTTGAAGCAGGCAATTGTCAATAGTTCAGGTTTTAGGCGCTGGCAGTATGAACAGTCGCCTGAAAAAATTCAAGGTATTTCCTTAGATCAGTTGGTTAGCAGTTATTTACGAGAAACATTGGAGGCATTAGCTTACTGAACTCACCCTACATTTTGGGTCGGTGGTTCATCGGTTTCTCGGTTGAAAATACAACTTGAATTAGGTGAAGCTGTTAATCAGTCTTCACCCTTTTCTGTTATTGGAGCGTTAGTACGTTACTAGACTTCATAGTATTCTCGATACCATCTGACGAAGCGCTCGATGCCAATTTCGATAGGGGTTTCAGGCTTAAAGCCTACATCCCGGACCAGATCGTCGACATCGGCGTAGGTGGCGGGTACGTCTCCAGGTTGCATGGGCAACATAATTGTCTTTGCCTTTTTACCCAACGCCTGCTCAATGACTTCGATGAATTTCATGAGTTCTATCGGTCTATTATTACCAATGTTGTAAATCTTGTAGGGAGCTTGGCTATTGAAGCCAGCAGAGGTTGCATCCGCTTCAGTTGGGGCTGAGGGAGGATGCTTCATTACCCGCACAACCCCTTCAACGACATCGTCGATGTAGGTAAAGTCACGCTTCATTTTGCCGTAGTTATAAACTTCGATGGGTTGGTCATTGGCGATCGCCTTGACAAACTTAAAATAAGCCATGTCTGGACGTCCCCAAGGGCCGTAGACCGTGAAGAAGCGCATTCCTGTAGTGGGCAAATGGTAAAGATGGCTGTAGGCATGAGCCATGAGTTCATTCGCTTTTTTGGTGGCGGCGTAGAGAGAAACCGGATGATCGACATTGTCACTGACGGAAAACGGAACCTTTCGATTAGCGCCATAGACCGAGCTTGAGGAGGCGAAAACCAGATGAGCTACCTGAGTATGCCGACAACCCTCTAGCACATTGATGAATCCGGAGAGATTGCTATCAGAGTAGGCAAAGGGATTTTTTAAGGAGTAACGTACGCCTGCCTGAGCAGCCATATTCACAACGCAGTCAAAAGCCTGAGACTGAAATAATGCCATCAAGCCATCCCGATCCGCCAGATCGAGTTGTTGGAAGGCAAACTCTGATTGGCAGCTAAGTTGCTTGAGTCGGTCCTGTTTGAGTTGAACGTCATAGTAGTCATTTAGATTATCGACACCATAAACACGATCGCCTGCCGTTAATAATCGCTGAGCTAGGAAATAGCCGACAAATCCTGCAACCCCTGTCACTAATACGTTCATCTGTAATTAACTCCTAATAATTGAAACCTTCTGATTAAGGTGATTTCTCTGAAAGACTAGACGGCGGCCCCCTGCCTGCCAATTTTGGGGAAGACTGAACTTCAAAGCTGCCCATAATTGGAGGCCATAAGACAAACCAGAGGGGGCTTCGACAACAGGTAGATTCTTTATCAGAAAATTCCTAACGTCGGCTGCTCAATTTGGATTTTCGCTTAACCTAAGTTCGTCCCTTCCTTCGCAGCTGCCAAAAGAACAGCGATCAACATCCAGCGGAAAAATCGGAATGAGATAGCAGTGCGCAAACCAGTTTATTATGCACTGCTTAAGTTAATACCCAGAAGAACTACGAACCTAAGGAATATAAACCTTCTCACTATACTCATTAGAGCCACTTCCCTTCCATCGTTTGGGAGGTTGTTAACTATCTTTTGATAGTTCCTTCACAGCGGGCGACAGGTTTAAGTCAAAAATTCAGTCATAGGAATATCAATTTCCTTGAAAATGCCTTCACTCTCTATCTAGACGCCAGAGTCATTTATCTAGTTGAAACTTTTTATCTCAGATTAATAGGGTAGAGATTGGTTCATACATTTGTTGACTCAATCAACTTTATTAAATGCCATAAAATCCAGAAGTTGAGTGCTTTCACAAGAGGTATTTTTAATCCTATGGTGAGGGAATTAAATTGCCTATATCCATTCTGCCTGTTATCGCATCAGTTCTTCTGAGTCAACCTGATGTTAATCCGATATGTTTACTTCGAGCGACTGCTCTTTACTGGGTTGAAAAGCACTCCTCTAGGCTCCACTAAAATACCATTCCAGACTTAGTATTTATCCGGACGGGATTTCAATATCAGTGCTACGATTGCGACAGAACAAAAATGACAGAAGTATATAAGTGACGAAGGTGGTAGTGTTACATGCGAGAAGTTGACAAGTCAATATCTTTTGATGGACGGGATATTCGACTTAAGGTAGGTTTATTTGCTCCCCAATCTGGCGGTTCAGTTTTAGTTCAATCTGGAGATACCGCTGTACTCGTTACGGCAACGCGAGCCGCAGGTAGGGAAGGTATCGACTTTTTGCCATTGTTGGTCGATTATGAAGAACGTCTTTATGCAGCCGGTCGAATCCCTGGGGGATTCTTGCGTCGTGAGGGACGTCCACCTGAGCGAGCGACTTTGATCAGTCGTTTAATAGATCGCCCGCTGCGACCCCTATTCCCTCAATGGTTGAGAGATGATGTTCAAATTGTGGCCACCACTTTGTCGATGGATGATCAGGTTCCCCCAGATGTTTTAGCCGCAACGGGGGCTTCTATTGCAGTGATTCTGGCGCAAATCCCCTTCAATGGTCCGATGGCTGCGGTACGGGTTGGTTTAGTGGGTGATGACTTTGTGATTAATCCAACCTATAGTGAAATCGAAACGGGTGATTTGGATCTGATCGTAGCCGGAACACCGGATGGCGTCATCATGGTGGAGGCTGGCGCCAATCAACTGCCAGAACAAGATGTGATTGAAGCGATCGATTTTGGCTATGAGGTCGTTCAAGATTTAATTAAAGCTCAGGAAGAATTGATGCTGGAGTTGGGCGTTAAACGGGTTCAAGAGCCTGAGCCGGAAACCGATCCAACTTTAGAGGAATTCGTCCGCGATCGCGCCACAGATGACATCAAAGAGGTCTTGACCCAGTTTGAACAGACAAAGCAAGAACGGGATGACAAGCTAGACGCGATTAAGGACAATATTGCAGCCGTTATAGAGGAACTGCCGGAAGAAGACCCAATCCGAATCGCCGTTACAGAAAATTCCAAAGCTTTGGGGAAAGCGTTTAAAGGCTTAACCAAGCAGTTGATGCGCAGTCAAATCTTGAAAGAGGGCGTTCGAGTGGACGGTCGCAAGCTGGATGTAGTCCGTCCCATTACTTGTCGGACTAAAGTGTTGCCGCAACGGGTGCATGGCAGCGCTCTATTCAACCGAGGTTTGACTCAGGTGATGTCTGTTGTCACCCTAGGCACCCCTGGGGATGCTCAGATGATGGATGATTTGCATCCAGGAGAAGACAAGCGATATCTGCACCACTATAATTTCCCCCCATACTCCGTGGGGGAAACCCGCCCAATGCGATCGCCCGGTCGTCGGGAGATTGGTCATGGGGCGTTAGCCGAACGGGCGCTCATTCCTATCTTGCCGCCCCACAAGGATTTCCCATATGTCATTCGAGTTGTCTCTGAAGTATTGTCCTCCAATGGTTCTACATCAATGGGATCGGTGTGTGGTTCGACCCTTTCCCTAATGGATGCAGGCGTTCCCATCGCCAAACCGGTCAGCGGCGCCGCCATGGGTTTGATCAAAGAAGGGGATGAAGTGCGTATCCTGACAGATATACAGGGTATTGAGGATTTCCTCGGTGATATGGACTTCAAGGTAGCTGGCACTGACAGTGGAATTACCGCGCTGCAGATGGATATGAAAATTACAGGTTTGCCCATTCAGGTGATTGCTCAAGCCATCAATCAGGCTAAGCCCGCCCGCATGCACATTTTGGAGAAGATGCTAGAGGCGATTGACAAACCACGTCCAGAACTCTCCCCCTTTGCCCCACGGCTGATCACCTTCAAGATTGATCCAGATCTAATCGGCATGGTGATTGGCCCCGGTGGTAAGAAGATCAAAGGCATTACAGAACAGACCGGCGCCAAAGTGGATATCGAAGATGATGGCACCATTACTATTTCTGCTCTGGAGGCAAGCAAGGCTCAGCAGGCCAGAGCCTTGATCGAGGGCATTACCCGCAAACCTGGAGCCGGTGATGTATTCGCGGGGAAAGTTACGCGGGTGATTCCCATCGGTGCATTCGTAGAGTTTTTGCCTGGTCAAGAAGGGATGATTCATATCTCCCAACTCGCTGACTATCGGGTTGGTAAGGTCGAAGATGAGGTATCAGTTGGAGATGACGTCATCGTCAAAGTGCGTGAGATTGATGGTCGAGGTCGCGTGAATCTAACCCGTCTAAATATCCATCCTGATGAAGCGGCGGCGGCTCGTGCAGCGGTATCAGCGTCATAATTTTGGGTAACTTGTAAAGGGGTATGGGCAACCTCTTGCACCAGCTTATACCCCTTTATCTTTCGGTCTCTTACACCCCTGCCACCCAATTTGTGTAAAAAGTTAGGAAAATTGATTCAGGTGAGCATTTGAATGTAGGATCCAGTGATGAAGCGCGTGTTGTTAAATTAGGCTATCTGTGCATAAAGTCGTTATTGCTGGAAACTGGAAAATGTATAAGACCCAGGCAGACGCCCTGGAGTTCTTGCAAGTTTTTTTAGGGCATTTAAGCGAAACCCCTGAGGATCGGGAGGTGGTGCTTTGCGTTCCTTTCACTGACCTAAGCGCCCTCTCCAAAAAACTTCATGACGGGCAGGTAATGATGGGCGCCCAGAATATTCATTGGGAAAAAGAAGGCGCTTATACGGGGGAAATATCCGGCTTGATGCTCAAGGAATTGGGGGTGCGTTACGTAATTGTGGGCCATAGTGAGCGCCGCCAATACTTTGGTGAAACGGATGAAACGGTCAATCTGCGCTTGAAAGCGGCTCAGAATTATGGACTGACTCCGATCCTTTGTGTAGGAGAATCTAAACAACAGCGAGATGCTGGCGAAACAGAGGCGCTGATTGCTTCCCAAATTGAGCAGGATCTCTCCGGAGTCGATCAAACCAATCTGGTGATCGCCTATGAACCTATCTGGGCGATTGGTACAGGGGACACCTGTGAATCGACGGAAGCCAATCGTGTGATTGGCTTGATTCGCAGCCAATTAAGCAATCCAAATGTTCCCATCCAATATGGCGGCTCGGTTAAACCGGGTAATGTTGACGAAATTATGGCTCAGCCCGAGATTAATGGCGCTTTAGTGGGTGGAGCCAGCCTAGATCCTAAAGGCTTTGCCCGTATTGTTAACTACCAATAATCCCTCATCGTTTTCAATCTTGATGAAGCTTCCTTATTCGTTTGGTAGTCTCTTGCTATTGACGCTTATACTCGGTTTACCCTCAAAGAGTGTGGGCTGCGAAAGCGTAACGTCTGCAATAACTGAATCAGAGCAGGTAATTCGGATTATGCCGCTGGGTGATTCCATCACTCAGGCAGATAGTAATCACAGCAGTTATCGTCGTCCACTTTGGATCCTGTTGCATCAAGCTGGCTATGAGGTTGAGTTTGTGGGTTCAAGGCAAGCTCATTTTGGTGGACCCGCTCCCTATACAGACTTCGACCCAGATCATGAAGGCTACTGGGGTTGGCGGACGGATCAG
>JAKSDM010001174.1 GCA_022360135.1 Pseudanabaenales cyanobacterium
GAGGAAAATCACACTCCCTTAGAGTCTCTTGTAATCTATTGATTTGCTCTGAAGTTAGAAATCCTTTAGCTGGCATAGGGTAGATGATTTAGCTGATTTCAATTTACATTTTATGCAACTTAGATGCCGATTAGCTTACCTGTTTGGCAGTGGTATCGGCTGAGCGAGGCGGAAAGGTTTGAAGTAGCTCCAACTCTAGTAGTTTAACCGTAGCCCGCCATTGTTGCTCAGCAGCCCAGGACCCTACACTGCCCCAGAGACCTAAGAAGACGATGACTATAATGTGAAACCATACAAATATCCGAGCAAAGAACCTATTCATACCCGCATTTTCCTGTGCCGCTATTACTCAGGACCAATAACTTAATCCTTAAGGGCAAAGTACTCCAAAAAAAAGCGATGTAGAAAAATATAGCCGCCACCAACTTGTTGCATCAGTGCGCAGCGGGTTGCATAGTTCAGAAAACGGACATAGTTACGAGGGGTGAAACCACTGCCCCACAGCACAGTCCGTAAAACAATGTGTTGTAGAAGCGCTATACCAGCACTCACAGGTTTACTGCGCAGAATGACCAATAGCCCTACTGAAAACCCTAACCCCAAGCCATGCATAAAATATTCGAATAGGAAGGGGTTCATAAACTGAACTAGTCCTAGAAAAATACTAATGTCAACCAGGAATAGGAGTGTGCTGGCAATAGACGCTGACCGCCAAATGCCTTCATTTGGGAAAGTCTTGCTCTGGATGTTGGCGCTGACCCAGCCAAAACTAAACAGTAGGCTAATCATCAGGCTTACAATAGCACCACAACCCGCACCACCAGTAAATTGCCCAGCCAAAACGCTAAGTATGATACCCAACGACACTATCAGACGCGCCCGTTGCCAAGAAAATTGGAGGCTTTCAATCGGTTTAATTAGATCAAATTGCCCAAGTAAAGCGGATGGCAATACACTGCAAATGCCTATTATCCTTCCAACCATAGGGCCAAAATCTAAAGCCATCATATGGTGAAATACTATGGGGAAGAATGAAAAATGCCATGTGGTTTCCCCTGGAAAATGCATCCAATCATCTCCGGCAAAAGGTACAACATAGGCATTAAAGTAAACAGTCCACAAAACAATGACAGACCGATAGATAAATCCAAATAGAGTTCCATAGATGACTCCCAAGAGCAGTCCAACACTCAGACGATAGATACACAACTGAAAAGGTCGAAGAAACCGCTGAGGTTGCATTTGTTCTAGAGAGAAAATACTCTGAGCGTTTAGTAGCATCTTTAAGGCTAAACATTGCAGCCACTTTTCTGTCTGAAACCGAGTGTAAGGGGGATGCCTGCGCTGTCGGTTCAGCATTTGGTTAATATAGAGCTGAATTAGTGGTTGAGTCCGATTTTCGGTATGGGTTAACTGCTGTAGCTCTGAGACAGATAATCCTTGGTAGGCAATAGTCATGATGCTAAGCATCAGTGGTGATTGAGTCAGCTCCTGCAGTCGTTTATCTTGCACCAACATTTCTCGAACCCCTTGCAAGCTCTCCCCAGCTTGGCCCAAGTAAGCTTCTACCTGCTCATCTGTAAGTGGTTGAATCAGCACTGCGCCTTGAAACCGCAATCGGGTTGTGAGCACGTCATAGTCTTTCAGACGACTACAAACCACGATCGCCATACGCCCGTGAGTTTGGCTGAATTGGTTAATTACCTTTACACATCTCTCACGGCGGTATTCCGCTACTTCATCCAAGCCATCTAGCATTAAGGTCAGTTCTTGCTGCTCCACCCAACGCTTACCTAATTGCTTAGGGAGCTGATATTTATTGTTCAATTCCTCGATTATCCAAGGGGCTAAGGCTCCACCTTCCCAAGCAGACAAGTTAAGGACAAGCGGTAAGGGATTACTTGGCGCTTGTTCAGCTCGAACTATCAGGCAGCTTGTAAGTTGCAGCAATGTGGTGGTTTTGCCAGATCCAGGCGCGCCTAAAATCAGCAGTGTTGCTCCAGTACCCAGTTCATCAAATAGATCAATAACTTTTGTCTCTGGCGGCAGTGCACTCCGAGTTTGATTTGGAGACTCCCAGACCAGCCCCCAAGGATGTTCGATTTTATCAACCCGATGCTCTAAACCTAATTCAAGCTTGGCCCTACCATGCAGAGATGTCTCTAAGACTCCCTTGAGCCAAAAATTGCGAACTTTGCTAAGGAGGGCCTGTCGGTCACGGTAGTCGCGTTGGGGAACTGCTTCTGGCCGTGGAAAAGGTGGCGGTAAAGTAGGGCTGGTTTGAACTTTAGAAACAGTGATGGGATGTTGAGTTAGCTGTCGATTATTGTTCAAAGTCGGTGTTAGCTGTTCGGGTATGCCTTCCATTTGAATGGCGCTGCAGCCAAGTTGATAGGCAAATTCCAAGGAACGTCCCGCACCTAAAGCATCATAAAAGCCAACAGCAAAGGTAATGGCTGCTCTATCCCCAATAGCTTGCTGCATACCAATGACATAGGGAATATGCAGGGCGATCGCCTCAGCTTGTAATTGAGAATAACAGCCATTTAGAACGACACACTCCACCTGGTCAGCAAACAGCTTAAATAGTCTAGCTAGGGCTTCTCCAGTTACCCATTTAGACTGTCCTACTTCATCTTCAAAAATCAGTCCGTCTTCTCCAGCACCATGTCCCGAGAAATGTACAATTGTTGGCGTTTCTTCTAATAAGGCCCGATAGATATCTCTTGGTCTTGTCGCCCATTTTTGTATGAGTTGAAATTGATCTCGATGCTTGGCTTGACGTAATCCCTCATCAATTTCTCTGACTTCTTCGTCTAAGCGAAGCTGTGAGGTATTTTTTGGATTTGCAGCCAGAATCAAAATCTTTTGAGTCATGCTTTACTATACATATTTGCCATCTAAAGTAGGCAATTTAGCGTCTCGTCCAGTTTTTTGATTTGATCCCCCTATCAATCAGTTTAAGGTACAGCGTTGCTGTCGAGTTTTACGAAAACCGGGCTCATAATCAACGTAATTATAGAAGGCCTAAAAAGCTCAAACAACATGATTCCAGCGCCATAACAATCGCTGGAGGCTGGAGCGGACTGACGAATGTCTCTGGTATTGATAACGAGGTCATTTGCAGCTGCTCAGCCGCACCGTTAGAAGACAACCAATATCAAAACTATGGAACAGGTTCTCAGATATTCAGTTCATTGCACGCATAAAAACAAGGCGTACCTTTCATTGTCCCTTGTAGAATTGACCTAACAAAATTTCTCTGTAACTATTCCCTGCGCTCAGTCACAAAGGTTAGCCTTGATATTCCGTAGGGTGGGCATTGCCCACATGGCTTATTTCAGTGCTATTCAACCCTACCCCAGCTCGATTTATTCACATTTCCTGGATCCCAGGCTCTGCTTGGGGAACCGCGATCGGAGGCTCTGCCTCCAGTTGGTCTGGCGACTGAAGGCTTTCTAAGCATCCACAAAAAGTTTCGCCAGTACCATGGCTGAGACTTGAAGTGTCAATGCTGAGTACACCAGTACCATGGCTGAGACTTAAAATGTCAATGCTGAGTACACCAGTACCATGAGAGAGACTTAAAGTGTCAGTGTCGAGTACACCAGTACCACGACTGAGACTTGAAGTGTCAGTGTCGAGTACACCAGTACCATGGGCGAGACTAAAAGTGTCAATGCTGAGTACAGCAGTACCATGAGAGAGGCTTAAAGTGTCAGTGCCAGTACACCAGTACCACGGGCGGGCGCTGAAGCCGCATCGATTAGTCATGATGGCTATGTTGTCTGGCTCGGATCAGATCCCCCTGACGGACGCCCTGAGACATTACCATCTGCGTCATCGCCATACCTTTGCCTGGCGCCTACGCCACGTTTACAACTTCTACAAACCGCTTCTGACTTAACCAACCTGGTTTGAGGAGCTAACCAAGACCCAACAGTTTCTATCCAGTTACGCTGCTTACAATTTGCTTCACCAGTCGCAGTTTGCCTATCAACTGAAGAATCTGGCGTTGGAACCCAATACTTAACAAACCTGATGGGGACAGAGCGAAAAAGATATTTGAACACAGATACAACCCTCAGTAACTGAGAACTATCCTCTACGCTCAGTCACAAGGGTTAGGCTAATCCATCCCCCTTTGTCATCGTAATTGCGAATCAGGCGTTGGCGGAGATTGGGCTCAATTAACCATCCCGTCTCCAGGAAAAAGGGATGTCCGGTGTGAACCCTTAAGGGGCAGGTGCAAG
Organism: Pseudanabaenales cyanobacterium; assembly: GCA_022360135.1. GTDB lineage: Bacteria > Cyanobacteriota > Cyanobacteriia > Phormidesmidales > Phormidesmidaceae > JAKSDM01. Next base: position 4,254 of record JAKSDM010001174.1, read on the forward strand.
AAGCGCCATCGGGCAGGAGCAATACTTGAATCGGCGGTTGATCTTGTCCAAATTGCAAGACATTGCCGACAATCTTGGCCGTAGAGGTAAATTTGAAGTCGGAACCGTAACTCAGGTCAAGGTTCAGGATATCTCCCTGACGGTTGAGGCGCAATTGGGTGCTGGCGGTGTCGGGCGATCGCCCATTTGAATACAGCGTTGTGGCTTCTCCTCGCCAGTCTCCTAACAAGGCGTCGAGGGTCAGGGGCGGGCGCTCTGGAGCCTGGGTTCCGGTTCGATATTCACGAATTAGGGTCAAACGTGAGAAGGAGCCGTCGGGTTGAAATAGCTGGACCAAACGCAGGCGGCGATCGCCGTGGATAAACCCAAATTCGGCCCCAAAATCAGCAACCGAATTCCATTGAATAGAGCCTTGAGAAAAGGCTCCATTTTCGAAGATGGGGAAGCCCAGATTCGGAGCGCTCAATTCCTGGGCTTTGGTGTACGCGATCGCTTCCGTATCTGGATCAAAGTGCTGCAAAACCAGCCGCACAGTTTGATTCCCGTTTAATCCATCCAGTGTCAGTAGACTGGGGATGTCCGATTCAATTTCGCCCTGGGGCGACAGGCGGGTAAATGACCCGCGCCAATGGCCCAGATGCCGCATTAAGTACTGCCAAGTCATACATATTGGCTCCCTATATACGCCTCATATCCTTATATATAGCGATTCTATATAGCGATTCTCACTTGGGTTGAATATATTTTCGTGAGGCAGGGTATAGGGGGTAGGGCGCAGGGTGTAGTCAAGGCAATCTCAGCTTCGTAAGCGTAAGCAAATAGATTCATCAGACTGTTTCGGCTTGGGTGGATACCCAAGATCTACAGTTGAGGAATCTACAATAGATCAGAGGCTGTGTTTTGAGAGGTTGCTTATGCGCTTGCGATCGCTGTTTACTCTCCTGTTCATGCTTGCTCTTAGCATCACGCTGCTGTTCCAAGCTTGCAGTTCGTCAGGGTCAACCGATGCCGACACAATCACCAATCGCATGGCCACAGAGCACCAAACCGATCGACCTGTGGCGACACCCCTAGCGTCTACTGAACCGGCTATCCCAGTCAGCATTGAACCTGTAGAGTATGCCACCGTTGACGGCCAGCCAGTGATCGGCTACTTAGCGAAGCCAGAAGACGCCGCTGGCGGTTTGCCGGGAATTATTGCAATTCATGAGTGGTGGGGGCTAAATGACAACATTAAAGCGACTGCACAGCGGCTAGCGGGTGAAGGATACACAGTGCTAGCGGTTGATCTCTACGGGGGGCAGTTTGCTGAGGCGCCTGAGCAAGCTCGCTCGCTGATGCAGGCTGTGATGCAAAATCCAGAGCCAGCTAACTCAAATCTCAAGCAAGCCTATGACTATCTGGTCAATCAGCAAATGGCCCCCACCGTAGGCTCGATTGGCTGGTGTTTTGGCGGTGGTTGGTCACTGCAAACAGGACTCCTGCTGCCGAATCAGCTAGACGCCGTGGTCATCTATTATGGCCGCTTGGTGACCGACCCGGCGGACTTGGAACCCTTGCAAATGCCAATTTTAGGCTTATTTGGCGCAACCGATCAGGCCATTCCGGTTGAGCAGGTGAACGCCTTTGAAGCAGCCTTAGACTCATTGGATAAACCCGCCGAGATTTACGTCTATGAAAATGCTGGACACGCATTTGCCAATCCCTCTGGCAATCGGTACGAGCCTGAAGCCGCTGAAGATGCCTGGGAGAAAACAACGACTTTTTTTAGGGAACACTTGCAAGCGAGCTAGCTCACGCGATAAGGATGGTGTGATCGAACATACCGAAGCGCTGGACCGGCCCTAAATTTGCCAGTTGGTGATGCGGTTGGAAGTCGGATGGCGAAATTTTCACGCAGGTCGCATAACCGCTGATCCAGATACGCCCTATAGTCTTCAGCAGGCCAACGACACTGCATGCGCATTGCCCGAATGAGTGTGGCGGCAATCCTCGGGAGGCTGCAAAGCCACGTTCTGAGTAAACGTCTATGGCCAATTCCCGCCAGGACTTTGCGGTGGTCATCATGCCTGTTCACGCGGTGCATGTCTCGCACCTTCATCGTCGTACCAAACGCCGTCCACACGTGGGCGATGATCTCGCCAAACAGATTGGTTGGACAACCAAACAAAACATGAATGGCGTCATGAACTTCGATGTCATCGAATAATTCGGGGGCGACGTTCTCTGCCGCATTGGCTTCAGCCTCCTCAGCAGCGCGAAGTTCTCGAATGCCTTCAAGAAGTGTCTGAGTAGACTTTGGATTCAGGTATTCAAGTTGCTTCAACGGATTACTCCTTTCTCGCTCTAATAAATTCAATTTATTTCTCAATCGGCGCATTGGTTGAACGACTCCACTCATTCCACGAACCATCATAGTTGCGAACATGAGGGTAGCCCAGTAAATATTTCAACACAAACCAGGTGTAGCCCGATCTGCCGCCAATTGCGCAGTAGGGAAACACCGCTTTATCAGCCGTCACCCCCTTACTATGGTAGAGCGCCTGTAATTGATCAAAGGATTTGAAGGCGCCATCTTCGTTCAGTGTGAGTCTGTGTTCAATATGAACAGAGCCTGGAATATGTCCGGCTCGCTCCGCGCCTTCCGGCGGCTTCATCAGGAAGTGTTCGCCTCGATATTCTTGAATCGTGCGAACATCCAGCAATATCTGA
>JAKSDM010000640.1 GCA_022360135.1 Pseudanabaenales cyanobacterium
TCCCTGGTTTGGTGGATTGTTACGCAGCATCAAGCTAAGCGTTTGAAGATGGTCGAGGTGATGAGCGATCCTCAATGGGCGCACATCAAGGTCATACGCCTGACATCCGCGCGTGAGATTGAACTGTTCGTAAAGGCGATTGAAGGCCATCTGTAGCCCCGCTATTTCTCAAACTTGAGCGTCCAAATTTCAGACAAAAATTTGAACGAATGTGTCAGTCGCATCCGGAAAAATGCGTTTTTGAGAAATCTGATATCGAGAGCACTGTAGTGATGCCAGCATACGCTCAAGTTCATCGAGTGGCAAGTACGTAGAATGTCCAATTTCTGCCTGATGGATATAGTTGGATGACTCTGGATCAACCTCTGTAATCAGATTGAACAAAACTGCTCGGGAGGAAAAGCGAAGCATTTTCTCGACGAATGCTTGAATGTAATCTTGATAGTGCTGCACACGGGATACCAGAACGCCGAGTGCGAGTACGATGTCGAATTTTTTATCGGGAGCGAATTGCGCCGAGATGAAGTTTGCCAGCTGGAATTCAAATGTTGGATACGCTTTTCGGGCACATTGAAGAAACTCCGGGACTATATCTATTCCGAGATATCGCTGGATCGTACAAATCGGGTGCGCCTCGTTAAGGAAGGCAAGCAGATCGGTTTTGCCACACCCAATATCGAGAAAGGAACATGGAAGGGATAATTCGATGGTTTGAAATAGGTGTTCGTGAAAAAGAAAGTCCTTTTGATCACTCCGCTGGCCCAGACTCTTTGCTGAGTCTAAGCCTGCTGCAGCGATTTTCTCCAAGTAACGCGAGGAAATGACCCTGGCGTCGTCTTCCCAATTGCGTAAGAATTCCGAATTCACTCAACTTAGCTAACCGATTTTACGGCAGCGCATAATGTCCTTGAGGACGGCGGTTCGATACCCTCTTTCAGAAAAGCCGAGGGGTTTGCCCCCAGGGTCAGCGCCAGAAAAAAGAGTCCAAAGTATGCTATTTTGCGGCAACGCTAGCAAGCACTTTCATCATATAGTCTGGGTTCATTCACACCAATTTTGCCTGCTCTTGCTGCTCGGCGCTAAAAAATGAGTCAGGGCGAAAGCTTTGAATTCAAATTATAGCTCTACTGAGTTCTATGCAAGGCTGCGGATTTGAAGCCTCTAGCGCCAAAGATCTTAGCTGCTGTAGCTACCGTAGCTCAAGGGCAAGCTACTGTAATCAGCTTGTGAAATTAGATCTCGTAGGCTCGGTTGAGAAAGCGAAACCCAACAATCACAGGCTTTTGCATTGCCAAGATGCTCAAACCGGCGGCGGCAGACAACACTGAAAAGGAAGGTGAAGGGTAAGAATTTGTTCAGTGCTGGCGATGGGTAGACTGTATTTTTAATAAAATATTACGACAACGTCATATTTTGACAAGTCCAAAATATCAGTGAGAATTGTTGTTTGAAGGTTTTTGCTTAATATACAGCCAAAAATCTGTTTTCACGGAACGGCAAAATTGGCTACTGCATCACAGAAAATCTTTATTTGAACAACACAATCTACCTTGAAAATCCGACTGCTGTTGCTTACTATATAGCTATTGCAGTATCTTTAGCTGATTCTGGGTGAATAAACGAAAAAGGTATATCTAATAGCTTACTAGCTCACAATTTAGAGAGAGGTAACCAAGATCAAAATGTCGGGAGTCGCTTGGATAATTATCGTGATTCAACTTCTTGTCTTTCTCTGGTTTATTGATACGCTCGGTAACATTAAGATTTATCTACGTGACATTCGTGACATTCTGCAAAGAGATGATAGAAATCGACAGCCTTAAATCTCGGCTTACCTGTATTTACATAATATTTACCGATGGCTGCGATCGCGCCTGAATTAGCAGGATATTGCCGACGTTACTGGCATTACTGATGATTTTCAACTAATCTAGATTTGCATCTCTCTGAAAAGAATACATTTATCAGTGACTAAGATATTTGTTGACACTTCTTTTATTATTTTTCTGATCAATAAACGTGATCAATTGTAGTTATGAAAGATGCAGAGATACCTACGGCGTTAAATTTTGATGGTCACTTTGTAAAAGCAGGTTTTCAAACACTCCCAATACGGGAATCAGTCTAACTAGTGCGTTGCAGCGGACGGTTGGAAGTTGGCGACCCGACTGGAAACCGCACTATACCTATAATTCACTCAGTTATTTTCCCGCCAGTAGGCCATCCAGCCGATCAGCATAGCCGGTCAATTCTACGTATCCCTTGCCTTCTAAGTCCTGCCCTTGCAGCTCACCTTGAAAAGCAACCATACCCTCCCAATAGGTTGCGGTCGAGGTGCTCAATTCCTGATTGGGCAGCAGCGATTTCCCACGCAGCGTTAGATCCAGTTTGGCAATGCTCAATTGCCACTGAGCCGGGTAGGTCGCCCCACTTTTCGCACTCTTCCAGGTATCCAGCACTTGCATCCGCCAGTCTTTCCAACTGAGTGGGGTCACCGCTCCATCGGCAGAGACAAATGTGCCTGCAGATAAGGACTCCAGGGAATCGTCTACATGGCGAAAGCGATAAAGCATCAGGGCGGCGCCGTTGTCGAACTGAATCGAGAACCAATCCCATCCCAGTGTGCCGACACTCAGCGGGTTAGTGGCGTACTCATGGTCTTTCCAGGTTACCCCCTTTACCGCATAGGTCTGCCCCTTCAGGGTTAGCGTTCCGGTGGTCGGTTGCTGCACCAGGGAGTAATAGTAGGAAGCGGCGCCGGGTTCAAGCCCCTTCTGGATCAAGCCGCGATCGCCATGCAAGATAGGAAACAAACGCTGAGTCAGCACCAGGTCAATTGCCGCGTCTGATGTCTGGGCTTGTAGCCGTACCTGACCATTGTCAACCTCAGTCGCTGACCAGTTCGCTAGCCAAACCTGATAAGGCTCCGCCGTCGCCCCCGCCAATCCTACACTGCCCCGACTGAAGCGCTCATTCGGATAGAAGCGCTGCTGGGCAATATCGCTGACGGTAAAGTGGGCGGAATAAATCTGGTTACTCCGCCAGGGAGACCCCGTTGCCTCCGTCGGGACCAGGCGTTCTGGCTGCAGCGCTTGTCGGAAAAATGTCAACTGAAAACCAAAAGGCCGACCCTCAGCTGTTTCCAGATTGCCTGTGTAATACCACCACTCAGTTTGGTAAGCTACATGCGGGCCAAAGTCTTGGGGAAACTGCCAGTCCCGAGGGGCGATCGCTCGAGCGAACCCGGATGACGTATCTGATAGGGGCGAGTCTAGCCAGATGGCGCCGTTGTTGGCCTGAGCAGGCTGAGGCAAAACGGCGAAGCAACTGCTGAGAACCAGAATGATGGTCAGTATGGGACGGAGGAGTCGTTGTGTCATATCACAGTTCCTGGTTGAGATGAATACAGCCGGGTAATGAGCGGGGATAGGGAATAGGTGTATTCAATCCTGCCTTACCGCAGCGGCAATATTCATTCGGCTCAAGCGAATAGCAGGATAGAGGCCCGCGAGTAAGGCGGCGATCACCGCCACCAGGAAGGCTTGCCAAAAGTAACGGGCTTCTAGCGCCAGGTTGAGTGTCCACCCGAAGGAGCGAACATTAATCACGTAGACCAAGATCCAGGCTAGGACGAAGCCCAGGGGCATGGCGAATATCCCGGCGAGGGCGCCCATCAGGCCAGTTTCCAGCAGGGTAAGGCGACTCAGTTGTTGGGGGGTCATGCCAGTGGCGCGGAGAACGCCTAATTCGCGTGTGCGCTCAAGCTGCAAGCTCATCAGGGTGCTCAAGACGCCAATAAAGGCGACCACGACGGCCAGCAACCGCAAGGCGTTGGTGATAGCGAAGGTGCGATCGAAAATTTCCAGCGACCCTTGTCGCAGGCTGCGATTGGACTGGACAGATAAATCTTGGCGGCCTCTAAAGGCTTGGCGAATGGCGTTGACGGTTGCTTCCACATCTACCTCTGGGGCGACAAACAGCCCGACTGAGGCGACACTCGTGTCCCGCCAGAGGGCGGCGTAGAGATCATGGTCCAAAATAATGGAGCCCTGATCGGATGAATAGTCGTAGAATACCGCTAGCACCGGGAAGCTGCGATCGCCCACAGGGGTTTCTAGGGTAATGGTCTGAGGAATATCCGGCAGGTTCTGCCGCCGGATTAGGGCCTCCGAGATGATCACCCCGGCTTCGGTATTGAGGGCGTCCCAGGGGTTAGCCAGATCGGCTCGGATCCAGGCGTAAGGTCGTTTGCCTTGGGAGACATCGCCGCCAGCTGAAATCAACTTGGCTTGACGGTCAAAGTCCACCACGCGCACATTGGCGTCGTTATAGGTTACGGTCTGGGTAACGTCGGGCCAGGTTTTGAGCGCCGCCACAATAGCGGGGTCGAGTTTGCCCAGGACCCGACTAGCGGTGGTTTGGGGCGGGGAGACGTAAATATCGGCCTGGAGGGTTTGATCGAGCCAGGAGACTACGGTGCTGCGGAAGGAGCCGACCATAATTGAGACCCCCACAATAACTGAGACAGCCACCATTAGAGCGGCGATCGCAACCGATGTTCGACTCAGAGACCGTAAGATATTCCGTGGGGCCAAGCCGCCGACCACTCCTAACATATGACGCCCCATGGGCCCCCATGCTTGTAGGGTTGCAGCAATCAAGTGGGGGGTCAATAACACGGTCCCTAGGAGTACGGCGAACAAACCGCCAAAGGCGGCGATCAGCCCCCCCGCCCGCCAGCGCAACAGCAAAATACCCAGGACCGTGAGCGCTGCCCAAGCCCAGCCTAAAAAAGGTAAGAGTCGCTGTACCTTGCCCTCCAAGGATGAGCGCTGCAACGTTGTCTGAGGCGGGACTTCCATCGCCTCCAGCGCCGGTAGACTCGATGCTAGCAACGCCGCCGCTACGCCCACCACCAACCCCTTGACCAACGTGCTCTGAGCCAGCGTGATCTGCTGCACCGTGACAACAAAGTAGAAGTCATTAATGGTTTGGGCGATTAACCCGACAATGCTATGGCCTAGCGCCACCCCTAGGCCAACTCCCAGGATCGAACCGATGATGCTAAACATCGCCGCTTCGCCCACAATCAGCGTGAACAGTTGTGCTTGGGTAACCCCCAGGCAGCGCAAAACGCCAAATAGGGGCCGACGCTGGATGACACTAAAGGTAACGGTGTTATAAATCAAGAACATGCCGACCACTAGGGCCAATAGACTCAGCGCGGTCAGGTTTAGCTCGAATGCCGCTGTCATCTGTTGCGCCGCATTTTTCTGGGCGGCTGCGGTTTCTAGCTTGACGCCGTTCGGTAATAGACCTTCGATGGCCGCCAAGTCAGCTGGATGATCGACAATCAGATCGATATAGCTCAACCGATCCAATTGTCCTAGCAGCTCCTGCGCAGTGGCGATATCGGCGAACATAACAGTGCTCAATGCGGTCTGATTGAGCCGGTCGCCAGGAGCGATGAAGCCGACTAAATGCACCGTATGACGCCGTCCGGCGATATTGAGGTGGAGGGCGTCGCCGAGTCCAAGCCGATGCTGAGTCGCCACAGTCTGAGACAGCATGACCGCATTTGGCTGACTCAGGAACTGGACCAACCCAGCTCCCCCTGCTAAATCACCGAAGTAGTTGATAAAGGGCGCTTCTGCAAACAGATCCACCCCTACCAAATGCATCGGTTGGGTATCCAGTTCAGTCGCTAACACGTACCCCTCTACGATCGGCGCGGCTGGAATCTGGCCGAGCTGCCGTCGCAAGTCACGGTAAACCGAGGTTTCAACGCCACTGGGCGCGACGGCGACGAGCCGATGGGTGGCTCGGCCGGTGATGGCCTCGGTGGAGAGGGCGAAGGCTCGTTGCGCTGATCCATTGGCCAGGTCAATTGACACCATCATCGCCACTCCCAGAGCAATGCCCAGAATACAGAGGGCGTACTGCAGCGGACGCTGTCTGAGGCGTTTCCAAGCCAAGCGCCAGAGGGGGCGATTAGAGACGGCGGCCGTTATCTTCAAGCGGCAGCCTCCTCTAGGGCGTCAGGATGAACGATGACGGGGGTGAGGCGACCATCCTGGATTCGCAACACGCGATTGGCGTGCTGGGCGATTTCTGGATTATGGGTGGCCATAATCAGGGTCTTGTGGGCATCCCGGGTTAGGGACAGGAGCCGTTGTAACACCCGCTCGCCAGTTTCTCCATCCAGGTTGCCAGTGGGCTCGTCGGCTAGCACCAGCTGTGGTTTTTGGACCAGGGCGCGGGCGATCGCAACCCGCTGCTGTTGTCCCCCTGAGAGCTTGTCGGGAAAAGTATTTTGACGATCTAGCAGGCCCACTTGATCAAGCAGCCGCAGCGCCTCTCGCTGAGCGGCTTGGGGAGATTTTCCAGCCAGTTCCGGCGGTAAAGCGACATTCTCCAGCACCGTTAGGGTCGGAATCAGGTTGAAAAACTGGAAAACAAATCCGATGTGGTCGCGGCGGAAGAGAGTCCGCGATCGCTCATCCAACTCTGTAATCGCCAGCCCATTAATCCGTACAGTTCCGGCAGAAGGCTGATCAATACCGCTGATCAGATTCAGCAAAGTACTCTTGCCGCTACCGCTGTGTCCCAGCAGCACCACAAATTCCCCTGGATTGAAAGTAAAACTGACCTGATTCAAGACCGTGCGTTCTATCTCCCCTTCCTGAAACACTTTTTGCACGCCTTCAAGCTGCACCTGGGCTCCGATAGCATTTGTAGCGGTTGAGACCGCTAAAGAATCAGGGGTCAAGGCGGAGAAAAGGCTTGACCACCACTGCGAAATAGGCATAGATGTAAATTTTGTTGCAGTTTGCTAGCTAGATTGGACTTGACGCACTGTAAATAATCTTAATACTGCAACGAAGATTTATAGAACAGTAGGCAAGCTGCTTGCCTACTGTTGCTGAGCAGGATGGTCTCATTTAACACGTGGAACCTATTGACGATACAGCCGTCTTCGATTGTAAAGCCTTTATGAATTTAAGTTGGATAAGGGCTTTTGTGCTTCATCTGCTGCGCTTAGGTATCCTCTAGAAATAGCTCCGGACAAGGGCTTTGATGGTGGTGACATTATTTGTTCCTGATAAAGCAGAGGTGAAGAGATTACATTCTAGAGGCTGACAAGGCGCTCGAACATCTACCCATATATTGACTATGTCTAAACCCAGTTTTTCTGCCCATACCTCCAAAGCTAGTCTAGGCGCTAATCTAGCTCAATCTGAGCCAGAGGCTTATGCTCAGTCGGAGGCGAATTTTGTTTCGGCCGCAGCCAGAGAACGGGCTCAAAATCACTATAATCGCGCGCTGGAAAGGATTCAGCTGAGGAATTCAAGTTTGGCGGTTCAAGAACTGCGGGATGCGATCAAACAGGATCCCTACAACA
>JAKSDM010000664.1 GCA_022360135.1 Pseudanabaenales cyanobacterium
GATCGAACGCCAGGAGTTTTTGTTATATTACCAACCCCTGGTCTTGTTAGAAACTGAACAAATTGCTGGCTTTGAAGCGCTGGTTCGCTGGCGGCATCCCCAGCGTGGCTTTGTTTATCCGAGTGAATTTATTCCCGTCGCCGAAGAAACCGGACTGATTATCCCAATGGGTCAGTGGATCCTGCGACAGGCCTGTCAACAAATGCATAATTGGCGTCAGAAATTCCCCCTGGAGCCGCCTCTGCTGATCAGTGTCAACCTTTCCCCCAAGCAGTTTGCCCAGCCAGATCTAGTCGAACAGGTTGAGCGAATTTTACAGGAAACTGAACTGGATAGCTGCGCCTTAAAGCTAGAAATCACCGAAAATATGGCGATGGACAATGTGGAGTCGGCGATCGCGGTGCTGCAGCGCTTGAAGGCATTGAATATCCAACTGAGCATTGATGACTTCGGCACCGGCTATTCATCCTTGAGTTATCTCCACCGCTTCCCAACAGATACGCTGAAGGTCGATCGAGCCTTCGTTAGCCGGATGGAAGACACCAGTGAAAACGCCGAGATCGTAAAGACGATCATTAATCTGGGTCACAACTTGGGTATGAATGTCGTGGCTGAAGGCACAGAAACGGCGGAGCAATCCGCTAGACTCCGAGATTTACACTGTGAATACGGTCAGGGCTACTTTTTCGCCAAACCCTTACCCAGCGAAGAGGCCGAGGCCCTACTGTTGAAAACCTTCGATCTCTGGAAGGCGCGGAACGGAAGGTCATGACCGCTGATGGCCAGCAAATTATCGATTTTATCCGAACGGTATTGGGGTGAAGCAGGTGTCTCGAGTTTGTCACCTCAAACTTGTACCCTTCCCATAGAGAGTTTTACCAGGCTCTATGCTCTAACTCAGAGCGCCTACAGCCGCCCCTTGGCGGCTGCAGGTAGACACTCGCCTCAGTTTTTAAGATTCCCGCTCCACCAGAATTACGTTCTCAGTCACCTTCTCAAAGGTATCATCGTGACTGATCACAAAGAGTTGATTGAAGGATTTGATCCGACCGATCGCTTCCGCCAAACTATTTCGGCGGGAGCGATCCATATTGGTGGTGGGTTCGTCAAAGAAGGCAATGTCGATATCGGCCAAAACTTTCAAGAGGGCGAGACGGACTGCCAGGGCCGCACACATTTGCTCTCCCCCAGACAGATTGACAAAGCGGCGGCTATGGATCCCTTCCTGCACCAAAATCTCATAGTTCTGGGTCCAGGTTAGGGCGACATTTTGTCGATTCAACAGTTCCCGGAAGAGCCGATCGGCTTCGCGGGAAATACTTTGAACGTAGCGTTCTGTGATCCGGGGACCGGCTTCCTTATAAACTTTGCGGGCGAAATTGATAAATCGTTTGGTTCGTTCCCGCTGCTTCAGTTCAGCCTTGGCTTGATCTCGCTTTTCCGCCGTGGTCTGCAAGACGATTAATTGTTGGTCGAGTTCCTGCAGCAATTTGCGCTGCTGAGGCAGGCTGCCTGAGATCCGATCCGCCTGGGATTTGGTCTCGCTATAGATTGTCTCTAATTGTTTTAACCGCTGAGAATCAAAGGTTTTAGCCAGTTGCTCGAAGGCTTGCTGAAGTTCGCTTCGCTGAGTTTTGAGAGATTCCAGCTCCGCGATCGCAGCCGCCAATTGCGCCCGCAAACCCGGCTGCGCTTGAGCCTCTTTTTGGTTCTGCAGATAGCTCAGATAACCCGCCTGATTTGCTTGTCTAATCTGCTTTTGCTCAGTGATCTTGACTCTCAGTTCGGCAAATCCCTCAATTTGGGCGTCCAGCTCCGTCAGCTGCTGCTGAATCTTAGATTGGGCCTGTTGCAGTTTCTCGTAGTCTGCCTGAACGGTGTGGCGCTGTTTCAGCGATCGGACCAACAGCTGGCGCCGACCTCTCGGATCATTCAAACCGTCGATGGCCTCCGCCAGTTGTGCTAACTGCGCTGACAAACTCGCTTCAGCCTGTAGTTGTTCTCCCAATTCAGACAATTTCGTCTGGAGGGGTCGCTTTTGGTCAATTAACGCCTGCCGTTTAGAGTCTTTAGTCGCTAAGGCGGCGAACTCGGCTCGCTGCTGATAACCCTGTTTCAGCTTTTGACGAATATCTTTTAGTTGATTCTGGAGTTTTGGGGCAGAGACCTGTTCGGCCAAATCCTGCAGAATTCCCACCACTGCTGACGCCATTTCTCGATTCAGGGTCACCCCAGTTGTGATCGCACTCCGCACAGAGTCTATCGATGCGGAGGCTAATAGCGGCATCCTCTGCTGCAGATCTGCTAATGTCTGCAACGCCGCTTCGGCTTGGGTCTGATAGCAATCGCCCTTTGACTGACTTTGGCTGACAAGGTGTTGTAGCTCCGCCTCAAACTGTTGCGCGGCTTCGATTCGACTGAGTTGTTCCTGGAGGCGATCGCGCCGTCGCTCCCACTCTGGAATCTGCTGGATGACGGACGCCAAACCCTGTAAGTGCTGAATTTCACGTTCCAACTGCTGAATTTCCTCAGTCAGTCTCGCTAAGCGCCCCTGCCCCCCCTGGTATTCTAACCTCACTTGCTGCAAGACTTGTTGCTGTTTTGCAGTCGCCTGCTGCTGCGCTTCCAATTCTTCCTGCTGGCGCACCCCAGACTGCAGGCTTTGAATTTCCAAGTCTGCCTGGGCGAAGATCTCCAATTGCAGGGTCAGCCGAGTTAGATCCGCCTGACGTTTGTCCAATATTTTTTGGCTTTCCTGGCGCTGCTTGAATAAAGCCTGGTGCTGCTGATTCTGTTGATCGAGCCTTTGCAGCGCTTCCTCCGCCCTCAGAAAGGCTTGGTAGACTTGACATTGAGCATTACAGACGGTAACGGCTTGATGGGCGCGCTGCAGAGATTGTTCGAGCAATGTATTTGTCTGCTGCTTAGTGTCGATCTGAGTGGTCAGGGTTTGCCAGTGGGTTTGGAGTTGCTGAACCTGTTGCGCCTGGGCCAGTAGACCCTCTCGCTCCGCCTGCAGTTGAGCCAGAGAGGTCTGGAACTGTTGCCAGGCGTGTTCACTTTGCTCGATTTCTTGACTAACCCCCTGACGACGTTGCTGTAACCCCTCCCAGTTTTGCAGCCCCTCTTCGTACCGAGCTATCTCACGCTCGAGTTCCTCGACTTTGGCCTCAGCATATCGCCTCAGGGCATTGGTCTGTTTATGAACCGCCTTATATTCTTCAACCTTTAAAACAGAGTCAAAAACTGCTTTGCGACTCTCAGGCGTTTGCAGAAAATCGACCGTAAAGGTTCCCTGAGGCACCCCAACGGTTTTGGCGAACACCTGAGCCAAATCGGTATTGGGAGCCACTCCCAGATGCTGTCTCAACCAGGGCGTCACCTCATCTTTGACACGGGTGTAGGGAAGGCGTTGGTTGAGTTGAGGATCGTAGAGTGTGTAACCTCGATTAGTACAACGCTGGACCTCATAGGTGCGCTGATCGCGACTGGAAATGAAGCTCACTATCACTTGAGCGCTGCCGTCGCCATTGTGAATCAAATCTTCCTTGGTGTAATCCCCCTGATAGTTGAAGAGCGTCCAAGCAATCGCCTCGATAATGCTTGTCTTGCCAGCGCCATTCTCACCGCAAATCGCATTGGTCCCCACCTGAAACTGAAACTGGCGATCGCGATGAGTTTTGAAGTTTTTCAGCGTCACTGAGAGGATTTGGACCATTAGGCGGAGGGATTAGGGTAGGGGGTGTAGATTTGTTTACTGGTTCTCCCTTACAAATGTACTACTGATTAAGAATTCTTGGCTCAAATCTTTAGTTTACGAGTGTTACGCACCCTTCTAAAGACTGGTGTCTAACCATCCAGACTTCAATCACCTTATTGGGTTCAGTAGAGGAAATCCATTGCCCAATGGGTTCTACCACCATAGGCGTTTGACAACCGGCTGACAATGCCTGTGCGGCTGATTGGGCCAGCATCTCAACCACAGAATGCGAGGAATTGTTGAGATTGTCAAGGGTAATGTCATCAGGGGTATGGGGCATGGCGGCTAAATCCGATGTCTCTATTTGAACCGCAGGAATGGTCGGATTTGGCTGATCGCGTCTGGCGGAGATCTGAAATTCTTTAGAGTTTGCCGGGGACTGAGAATTCCAGTTGGGTTTGTTTCCCATAGCGCTGTCAGCTGCATTCGCAGCGCCCGACGCCGACCCAGGAGAAATGGCGATAGGGAGGGCGTCACTCTGGTTAAAGATGGGCGGAGATGAAGCCAGAGAGGTCTGGGGAACAGGAATCACTTCAGTAGACGCTTGAACAGAGACGCCTTTTTTAGTGGCTGAAGTGACCGACAGCGCTATCCCCACCAACAAGGCGCAGGGCGCCAACACCTTGATCGCATTATGCTTGAGGCGGTTCTGCCGATGATATTTTCGACTAACGGTAATATAACGCTGGGCTAAGGTTGAAAGCTGAGAATGGTGCTGTTGTAGAAAACGCTCCGCCTCCGCCAGACGACTCACTCCCAACAGATATTCTGAATGGTTAGGTTGCGCCTGGTGTTGCCATTCCTGGGCGGCTTGCTCTAAGCTGCGTTGTTGCCTCAGGGCATGTCGCTGATGAGTGAGCCATTGCCGCAGGAGCGGCCAACTGCGAATCAAAGATTCATGCACAATGTCAATGTAAATGGGAGAATCTCGGCGTACATTCCCGGATGAAGTGAGGTTCTCTAGAAACCAAGTCGATAAAGACGTAGCTGTGCGATTTTGGGTTGGCCAGGCGATCGAAGGGAGGGCGACGGCAGTTGCATCTGGCTGATTGAGATTGGCGTCTGGCTGATTGAGTCTATCTTCTCCCTGGTTAATCACAACCAGTTTGGCGGCAACCAGTTTTTCTAAGGTTTGCTCGACTATGGCGACGGGAAAATCAGCATTGATCAGTTCACTCTTGCGGGCTTGTCTGCGGCTATCTTCCACGCCCTCTCCCAATTCACAAAGGGTGACAAAAATCCGCTGGGCCACCGTTTGTTCTGCCAGAGAAAGACTCTCGATCAAGTCTGTTGCTCGCTGATTCAGAACATTTCTAATTCCCCCTAACTCGATATAGGTTTCCAGGGTCAGGTGGGAAGTTCCTTTGACGGGATCGATTTCACGCCGTCTCCAGAGTTCGAGTAAGGTGTGTTGGATTAAGGGCAGCTCACCGGGGGTCCCTGCGACATCCAGCAAAATGCTGTAGATCAAGTTTGGATCAAGCTCCATGCCAATCATTTGAGCCGGCTTGGTGATGGTTGCTTTAACCTGCTCGTAACTCATCGGGGTGACGAGCACGGTATGTTGCCGCACCCACTCAGCCAGTTCGGGATAGGGGGACAATTGGTCGATGCAATCCGCCCGTAGTGCAATTACAAGGCTGAGATTGATGTCTGGCTCCTGCAGTGCGCCCATGATGCATTGGATAAACTGCCGCTGTTCTGCTTCAGCTTGGGGGTTGCGGCGGTGGGTAAATAACGCCTCAAATTGATCAATCGCCAACACCAGGCGGGGCTTTTCACGGTTGGCGGCAGAAGGGTTTGGCTGGGTTTGTCCAAGGCTGGCCCGGACTAACTGGGCCAGTCCGCTGCCGCCATCTTGGAGGAAAACCTCGGCTCGGCGGAGTTGTTCAGCTCTTTGTAGTCCCTCCGCTTTGGAATCAATAAAGCTAGTCGCCAGGCTTTTGAGGGGATGCTCAGTGGGGGTGATGTATTTGATCTGCCAGCGATCGCTGCCGACAATCTCTTTCCCCTGGCGCAGTTGATGGATCATCCCGGCCCGCAATAGGGAGGTTTTACCGCTACTGGAAGCCCCGACGACCGCACAAAATTGACGGGTGCGAATTTTTTCCAACAGCTGTTTTGTTAAGTCCTCACGGCCAAAAAAGTAATCGGCGTGCCTTTCATCAAAAGCAGATAATCCTTGGTAGGGACAGAAGGCGAAAGAAAGCTGGCGTAACTTATCTAGGGTAGAGGTTGGCTGAGTCGGAATAAAATTGCCGGAGCCCGCCGCCCGGGTGAGGATGATTTCACTGCCAGAGCTTTCAAATAGGGGTTGCTGAATTTCTCCCTTAAGCTGCTGACTGACCCAATCCATAATGGCGTGGTTATTGACAATCCCCCCTTCTACCTTATAGGGATTCAACCCGGACACCAGCGCCTGGGTGAAAACACTGTGGGGACTATCCAGCGACTCATAGGCGGGCTCATATTCGCGGGAGGCCGCCATGAACAGGCGATCAGTCCCCTCCCTCGCCCCGGGATCCGCCTCCAGGAAGTTGAGCAGTTCGCCACTATGGCAACAATCGAGCCAAACAATTCGCTGACGGATGGGACTTTCCTGCAACAGGCGACGTAGCCAAAACAACGATAGGCCGAAGCTCCCTTTGCTAGGGTCGGTATCGCTGGTGGCGAGGTAGCCCTCGCGAATCCCGGCGTGCCGCTGAAAACCATGCCCCGAGAAATAGAACACGGCGGTCTGGGGAATGTTCTTGCCTTTGGGTTTGAACA
>JAKSDM010000744.1 GCA_022360135.1 Pseudanabaenales cyanobacterium
CAAGGGCAATTAACGAGTTTTGGAGGTTTCAGCCGATTTTACCTTGCACTTGCCTAAGCATAAAACCTGAAAATGAAACGAGATTACAAGGGTTTCAGCCAATAAATGGCCTAATCTGATTTTTTCAGGAAGCCCTACGTAAGCTTACAGGAATGACTTAAGATGATTTAGCGATTAGCGATTTCAAGATCAGTGAGTTTTTAGCGCTCGACAGCGCTGAGGCTGAAAATGAAAGCTGAAAGCTAAGCGCTAAAAGTAAATTGATGAGATTAATACATTTGTTTGAGGTTTGTAAGGTTAAAACGTATGGCATCCACAGCAACTTCCAAAACCCTACAGGACAAAGTGGCGATTGTTACCGGGGCGTCACGGGGAATCGGACGGGCGGTGGCGGTGGCGTTAGCAGCTGAGGGAGCCGATGTCGTTGTCAACTATGCCAGCTCCAGTGGCGCTGCAGATGCGGTTGTGGCTGAGATTAGGGCGATGGGTGGGGGGGCGATCGCCCTGCAAGCCGATGTTTCTCAAGCTGATCAGGTAGCGGCGCTGATTAGCGCCACGATGGACAAGTGGGGCCATATCGATGTATTGGTCAATAACGCTGGGATTACTCGGGATACACTGCTGTTGCGCATGAAACCGGAAGACTGGCAAGCGGTGATTGACCTTAACCTCACCGGGGTTTTCCTCTGCACCCGGGCGGTTAGCAAAATTATGCTGAAGCAGCGCTCGGGGCGTATTATCAACATCGCTTCTGTGGCCGGGCGAATGGGTAATCCAGGACAAGCCAATTACAGCGCCGCCAAAGCCGGGGTGATCGGCTTTACCAAGACGGTGGCCAAGGAACTCGGCGTTCGCGGTGTGACTGTCAACGCCGTTGCTCCTGGCTTTATCGCTACCGATATGACCGAAAAACTTTCCAATCCGGAGGAAATCATCAAATTCATTCCTTTGGGACGCTATGGTCAACCACAAGAAGTGGCGGGATTAGTCCGTTTCCTAGCCGCCGATCCAGCTGCTGCTTATATCACGGGCCAGGTTGTGAATGTTGATGGCGGCATGATGATGGCCTAACTCAATCCGGCGCCCTCATCTGACTGCGACTCAAAGCCGCCCTCACAGCCTGTCCCTGATCCCGACGGGTGATCCAGCGGTGATAGGTGCGGTTGTGAATTGCCACAGAGTGGCCCATCATGCGAGCGGCGACAGTGTCGGGCAGACCAAAGAGGATAGTTCGAACTGCCCAGGCGTGACGTAGGTCGTAAGGGGAAAAGGGTAAACCATACCGACGAAATTGGGTGGTTACTTTCTGGCCAATCCGCTGTAGCGTTGTCTGGTTGAGGTCAGTTTCTACCTGGGGTAAGGACACCGCTTGCAGATCAAATTGGTCGACCCATTCAGGATAAAAGGGCCAAACTTCGTGATGACCAGTCTTAGTTGTCGCCTGTACTTCAATCACTGCTTCGGGCTCACCGTTGAGCAAAGCATTGTAGTTACAGAAAAAGACTTCATGGTTCCTTAAGCCATAGGTCGCCATCATGCCGTAAACAAACCGCCAGCTAGGATTGGGGATTGTATGGTAGGAAGCGATAATTTGGTCATCAGAAGGCAATTTTCTGGTTTGGATTTGGCTGTCGCCATAGACCCCCCAAAAGGTCCTTAGATCTATGGGCAGGTCGAGCGCCAAAAAATCAGCCAATGCCGCCAGCGCTGTGCAGCAAACCTGACGGCTGCGAGAATTGGCCCGAGTGGACTGAACCGTTGTGTAAATAGCCTCTGGCAAACTGAGGCGAGGTTTTTTTTCGGCAGTGGTTGTCAACTTACGCAGATAGGGGGCGTAGGCTTTTTCCCAGGTTGTTTGAACCGAGGCGGGATGCTTTTCTAGATGACGTTGGCTCAAGAAATATTGTTTAAACGCTTGGATCTTTTCGGAAAGTTTCGTTTGGCTCAGGGGTTTACCCCCAGGATTTCCGAGGTAATTTCGCCAGTCAAAAGTCTTCTGAATGAGCTGCGCCGCAATCACTTTAGCGTCTTGCTCGATTTGTTGGAGACCTGCTTTGGTGGCTGGTGCGCCCAGTGGAATACGCTGCTGATAGGGACGGAGACGATGACTGCCAGGACGAGGCGGCAGGGTGCCTCTGAGGCTGAGTTTCCGCCCTCGTCGCTCAACCAATAAACCCAGCTGAGCTGCTTTGAGTCGGCGATTGACTTGATCAATTTGTCGGTCAAGAGGGTGGACATCTCCCATAAAACCGCCTTCTCACCTAATCCGGCTCTTGCTTATAACGTCGAGGATTCTTCTGATCCTTTGGGTTGGCTTGTTTCACATACCAGCGACGCCATGCGGCGGACATGCGGATAGCTAGCCAAAGCAGTAACAGAGCGATCAGGCCGCCCTGCTGCGGCGCGTCAAAGGCGAAGAGTACTAAACAAACAGATA
>JAKSDM010001095.1 GCA_022360135.1 Pseudanabaenales cyanobacterium
GCTGTTGTCAATCAGCTTACTGACGGTTGATTCTACTGCTTCTAAAGGCTACTCTGCGATCGCGCCTAAAGCAGACAACGTCGCTTTCTGGGCTGCCGTTAACCCCGTAACCCCTGTGATTTGCATGCCTTCGTAAGGTCGATCAGATCTTAAAGTTTTCAAACACTCGCCTGTACAGACCTGCCAAAGTTTGATCGTCTCATCTGAGCTACTGCTGGCGAGAAGTTGACCATTAGAGCTGAAAGCAATAGACTGCACCTGATTGGTATGTTCAGTCAACGTTCTCAGACACGTCCCGGCATGAATATCCCAAATCTTGATTGTTTGGTCAACACTACCACTGGCGAAGGTTTGTTCATTCGAACTCCACGCCAATGCCAGAACCTGCTTGGTATGGCCAGAAAAGGTTTTTAGGCGCTCACCGGACTTAACATGCCAAAGATGAATTGCGCCATCGGCTTCACTACTCACTAGGGTTTGCCCAGCTGGATTCCAAGCGACTGATAAGACTGAGCTGTTGTGACCTGCTAAAGAGAGTAAACATTGACCTGTCTCCACATCCCAGAGTCTAATTGTGCGATCGTTACTGCCACTAGCGAGGATTTGTCCATTTGGACTCCACGCCACTGACTGCACTGCATTAGTATGTTCTAGGAAGGTTTTGAAGCATTGACCGAGGTTGACTCGCCAAAGTCTCACGGTTTGATCAGTACTCCCACTGGCGAGGGTTCGCCCATCTGGACTCCACGCCACTGAATCCACCCAATTACTATGTCCTTCTAAGGTTTTGAGGCATTGCCCTGTGCTAACCTGCCAGAGCTTTACGGTTCGGTCCTGACTGCCACTGGCAAGGGTTTGTCCATCCGGACTCCAGGCCACTGACAAGATCGTATTACTGTGACCTGGAAAGGTTTTGAAGCTTTGCCCTGTGCTAACATCCCAGAGCTTGATTGCTCGATCCTGACTGCCACTGGCGAGGGTTCCCCCATCCGGACTCCACGCTACTGACAAGACCCAATTGCTATACCCCAGAAAGGTTTTGAGACATTGACCACTGTCAGCGTCCCAGAGTCTTACGGTTTGATCATAAGAGCCACTGGCGAGAGTTTTTCCATCTGGACTCCACACCACCGATAAGACCCAATTGTTGTGACCACACAAGGTTTTGAGACACCGACTGCTGCCGGTATCCCAGAGTTTGACGGTTTGGTCATAAGAGCCGCTGGCGAGGATTTTTCCATCTGGACTAAATGCCACCGATCTGACCCAGTTGTCATGACCCCGAAAGGTTTTGAAACACTTACCTTGTTTGGCGTCCCACAGCCTTATCGTTTGGTCGTCGCCGCCACCGGCGAGGGTTTCCCCATCTGGACTCCAGGCGATTGAAAATACCCAACTGGTATGACCTGACAATGTTTTTAGGCGACTCCCGATCTGGGCGTCCCAGAGCTTCACGGTCTGGTCATAAGAGCCACTGGCGAGGATTCGCCC
>JAKSDM010001122.1 GCA_022360135.1 Pseudanabaenales cyanobacterium
GGTGTTTTGGGCACTTATCAGGATATCAGCGATCGTAAACGAGCCGAAGAAGACCTGCGGGCAAGTGAAGCCCGACTACAGCTGATTACAGATTCGGTGCATGGCTGCATTTCCTACATAGACGCTTCTGAACGCTATCGATTTGTCAACCGCACCTATGAAGAATGGTTTAGCTGTCGGCAGAGGGATATTCTAGGGCGCACCACTGAAGAGGTGATGGGAACCCAAGCTTACCATCGCGCCCGACAGTATATTAAGCGAGTGCTGTCTGGCGAAACCGTGGCCTATGAAGCGGAATTGCCCTATAAGGGAGGGCATACCCGCTATGTGTCCGCAGTGTTAGTGCCTGATATAGATTCCCAGGCTCGGGTTCAAGGTTACTATGCCTTGATTACGGATATTAGCGATCGCAAACGCGCTGAAGCCCAAATCCGACAGTACACCGCCCAATTAGAAGTCTCTAATCGAGAATTAGAGGCCTTTGCCTACTCAGTTTCCCATGACCTGCGAGCGCCTTTACGGGCGATCAATGGGTTTAGCAAAGCCTTACTTGAAGAGTATGGAGACAGCTTTGATGAAAAGGGCAAAGACTACTTTGATCGGATTCGCAAAAATGTGACCCGAATGGGCTTATTGATCGATGATTTGTTGAGCCTATCGCGAGTATCTAGCTCTGAAATTCGATATACTACAGTCAACCTTAGCACCTTGGCTCAAGAGCTCATGAATGAATTGCAAGCATCAGAGCCAGAGCGGCAAGTCAAGTTCGTAATGGCTCCCGAGGTGGTTGTCTCTGCTGACGCCACCCTGATGCGGGTTGTCCTAACGAACCTGTTCGATAATGCCTGGAAATTTACCCGCCGCCACCCCACGGCTTGCATCGAGTTTGGCGTAATTCACCAAGTTAGGCGGCTAACCTATTTTGTCCGAGACGATGGGGTAGGCTTTAATATGGCTTATTCTAAAAAGCTCTTTGGCGCCTTCCAACGATTGCATACCGTCCATGAATTCCCAGGTACTGGAATTGGATTAGCGACGGTTCAAAGAGCAATTCATCGCCATGGGGGAAGCATTTGGGCGGAGGGGGCCGTAGGGCGGGGCGCCACATTTTATTTCACACTTCCCCATACCCTCTCAAGCTAGGATTATAGTTTATGGCGTCTCTTCATCCAATTTTGTTGGTTGAAGTGCAGAAGCTAGTCGATTTTGATCAATTCACCAATGCTGTTCTCAACTGGGTTTATATGAAACGCTACTAAATAAGACATTGCCAGAAAAGTTGTGACCATGGGCGAACCTCTCAATGTTCTGATCATTGAAGACTCAGAGGACGATGCTCTGCTAGTGCTCCGAGAATTGCGTCGGGGTAATTTCACTCTGGTTTGGGAACGGGTTCAAACGGCTGAATCGCTACGCGCTATGATTACATCCCAGATCTGGGATGTAATCATTTCAGATTACCGTCTGCCTGGGTTTGATGCGCCTGGGGCGCTCGAAATTGTTAAACAAAGCCAACTTGACGTTCCCTTCATTGTGGTTTCTGGCGCCATAGGCGAACGCTCGGCAGTAGAAATGATGAAGGCGGGCGCCCATGATTATCTGATGAAGGAAAACTTAACCCGATTGCCAGAAGCAGTGCGGCGCGAAGTGCGGGATGCTCAAATTCGGGCAGAGCGCAAACAAGCTGAAGTCGAACTAAGACGGCAACTGGCGGCGATCGAGGCAGCAATCGACGGCATCGCAATTCTGCAAGAAAACACCTATCTCTATTTGAACCGAGCCCATTTAGACTTATTTGGCTACGAACGCTCTGAAGAATTGGTTGGCAAAACCTGGAAACTGCTATATTCCCAAGCGGAGGTCGAACGGTTTGAGCGCGATATCTTTCCAGTGCTGGCATGTAATCGGGCTTGGCAGGGAGAGGCGATCGCCACCCGTAAAGATGGCTCTACCTTTATCCAGGGAGTGTCCCTAACCCTCACAGAGGATGGGTTATTAATTTCCGTCTGTCGCGATATTAGTGACCTCAAACAGGCCCAAGAACTGATTGCCCATAACGCTTTGCATGATCCGCTGACAAATTTGCCGAATCGAACCCTATTGGTAAAGCGGCTTGAATTCGCAATTAACCAAGCCAAACGTTATGAGAACTACCGTTACGCCATCTTGTTTCTAGACTTGGATCGATTCAAAGTTATCAATGATAGTTTGGGGCACGTGATTGGAGACTACCTGCTCACAACTATTGCTCAAAAGCTAAAAACGCATTTACGGGAAATTGACTTAGTCGCCCGCCTGGGTGGTGATGAGTTTGTCATTCTGCTAGAGGATATTAGTGAGCCAGAAAAAGTTATCCAAATTGCCGAGCGTATCTTGGCGGATTGTCAAACTCCGTTAATCATCAAAGGGCATAAAATTTTCACGAGTTTAAGTATTGGTATTGTTCTCGGAACAAAGGATTACCATCAGGCTTCCGATTTAATTCGCGATGCTGACATTGCAATGTATCGAGCCAAGAAACAGGGGAAAAATTCGTACAAATTTTTCGATGCGCTCATGCATACTCAAGCGCTCAAATGCCTCACCCTAGAAACAGATCTCCGTAAGGCTTTCGAGCAAGAAGAGTTCACCGTATACTATCAACCCATTGTTGATGTGCTTGATAATCGACTGGTCGGATTCGAAGCGTTAGTTCGTTGGCGGCACCCCACTCGTGGATTTGTGTTTCCAGATGAATTTATTCCGGTTGCTGAAGAGGCGGGGTTGATTGTATCACTTGATAGTTGGGTGTTTTATCAAGCTTGTCAGCAGATGGTAAGCTGGAAAAACAAATTTGCTAATTTTTCCCCACTCAAAATCAGTATTAATCTCTCTGCTCAGGATCTTCGCAAAGCCAGCCTAATTGAAGACATTACCCGAATATTAGCGGATATCGGATTAGAGGGTAACTCAATCACCCTAGAGATCACCGAAAGTATGTTAATTGAGGATATCGATCAGACGATTGATTTATTAACTCAGTTAGAGTCAAGAAACATTCAGATCAGCATTGATGACTTTGGCACAGGATATTCATCCCTCAATTATCTTCATCGCTTACCCGCTCATAATCTGAAGATCGATTGCTCTTTTGTGAGTCAGATGCAAGCAGAAAACCGTAATTATCAAGTTGTGAGCACCATTATCACCTTGAGCAATCAACTCGGATTAACCGTTGTGGCGGAAGGCATTGAGACACCACAACAACTTCAGCAGTTACAGCAACTTGGTTGCCAATTAGGCCAGGGTTACTTATTTTCGAAACCCCTTTCTGCTGCTGAAATTGAGGCCCACTTTCTCCAAGGCGATTGGAATTGGCGTTGTCATACTTACTCGATTAAGCCATTACTTAATAAAGCCCCTGTTAGCATGTAAAGCACAAGCAGCCTTTATCTGGTCTGAGATTGCAGCATCAGTGAGCCGGGAGATATTTACGCACTCAAATCCGTAGAAAACTAATTCGAGGTTGATGATTGGATCTCGTCTATTTGCAAGACTTCTAATAAGCGGTTTGGCGATCGCCCAGAGAATTCGCCAGGCCCGAGGTTGGGTATTGTTGATCGTCATAGTGGGGGTTTTAGCAGTGGCGCTGACAGGCTGTAACCCGACCCGCTTCAGAACAGAGTCTGCTCAAGTTTCCCAGTTGGTGTTCGCCAGTCCGAGCAATCCGTCTACATTCAACCCCCCTTTGAATACCTCGTTCTTTAGCACTACTGTTTTCGGCTTGATCAACAGAGGATTAGCGGAGACTAATGGCGTTACCGGTGAAATAGAGCCTGAGCTGGCTGAATCTTGGGAAATCTCTGAAGACGGGCTGCAAATCATTTACACCCTGCGGGACGGACTCAAGTGGTCTGACGGTCAACCGTTGACAGCGGATGATGTCGTTTTTACATTTCAAGATATTTACCTGAATGAGGCGATTCCCACCAGCATTCGAGACATTCTACGAATCGGCGCGACAGGCGCCTATCCATCGGTTAAGAAGTTAGATCGACGACGGATTGAGTTTACGGCGCCAGCACCCTTCGCGCCTTTTCTAACCTACAGCGGGGGGATAGATATTCTTCCCAAACATATGCTAGAGGACACTCTTCGTTCCGATGGCTCAGCCGGTCAACTTAAGTTTTTCTCCACCTGGGGGATCGATGCCGATCCGCGTGAAATCATTTGCAATGGCCCTTACCGAATTAAAAAATTTGTGCCCAGTGAACGCCTGATTTTCGAGCGCAATCCTTATTACTGGCGCTCTGACGCCGAGGGTAATCCCCCACCCGATATTGATCGCATCATCTTGCAAATCATGACGGATAAAAGTCAGTTGATTAGTTTTCGTTCGGGAGGACTAGACACTCTAGAAGTCACCCCGGAAGGATTTGAATTGTTGAAGCGAGAAGAAGCGCGCGGAAAATTTACCCTCTATAACGGTGGACCTGCATTTAACACCAGGTTTTTAGATTTCAACCTCAACCAGGCCCGAAATAGTGAGGGGAAGCCTCTTGTTGACCCCATCAAGTCGCGTTGGTTTAATACTTTGGCTTTTAGACAAGCAGTCGCCTATGCAATTGATCGTGAACGAATGAAAAATACCATCTATCGAGGGTTAGGCGAACTGCAACATTCACCGATTAATCCCCAGAGTCCCTTTTACTTATCCCCTAAAGCAGGACTGAAAACCTACCGCTACAATCCCCAGCGGTCTAAACAGCTCCTAAAAGAGGCTGGCTTTACTTACAATTCCCAAGGTCAGCTACTAGACTGGGATAGCAACCGAGTTAGATTTAAACTGTTAGTTAAGTCTGAGGAAAAAAGCCGATTGGACGCCGCTGCTCAGATCGCCGAAGACCTCAGTAAAATTGGTATGCAAGTTGATTTGCAGGTGCTCAGTTTCAATACTGTGATCGAAAACCTAACTGCTCGTAATTGGGAGAGTTACGTGGGTGTATTTGCTAACCGAAGTCTTGATCCCCTTGATCCCCATAGTGGATTCAATGTCTGGTTCAGCCAAGGTCGACTTCATCAATTTAATCAAGGACCCCGACCAACCGAAGATCCCCCTATTCAGGGCTGGCAAGTTTCTGATTGGGAGAAGGCGATTGATCGCCTATTCACACTCGGCGTTAAAGAACTGGATGAGACGAAACGTCGGGAAATTTACAATCAGTTCCAGCAAATTGTTCAGGAACAGGTCCCCTTCTTTTATCTAGTGAATTCGCTGGCCCTGGAAGCGGCGCGCGATCGCGTCCAAAACTTCAAATTCACTGCTCTAGGCGGCGCCTTCTGGAATGTCCACGAGCTTGAAGTACGAGAAAAATAAGGGATCACTCACACACATAATAGCAACTCGGTAAGTTCTCCTCAGCAGCAGAATCAAATTTATTGGTTATCCAGATTGATTGATAAGGCTGCAAAATATAGATGTCATGAAGGTCCTCAAACTTGTCACCGCTAATCAGATCAATCCAAGCATCTGTGCTAACCAAATTCAGGTCCGTCAGTCTTAAATCTTGAGGCTGATCACTGAGGTTGTGGACAGAGAAAATACTTTGATCCCGGGTTATGCTTTGTCGCCAGAATGCGAATAAAGCTTGATTTAGCGGATGTAGAGTATATTGAGTAGCGTTAGGATGAAAGGCTTTTTGGCGGCGCCGAATCTGAATCAGGCGACATAATTCTTTGAGCACCATTGAATGGTGAGACAAAGGATCATTAAGTTGCTTTTCTAATTTCTCATAGTCCCAAGTATGACGATTAATTGAGCGCTTATGACCTGTCTGGTTGACTTTTTCATGGTCGTTATGGGTGGCTAAGAGACTATGAATATAGAAAGCTGGAATCCCTTCAAGCGACATCATAATAGTTTGAGCACAGAGGAAGCGCTGAATTTGCCATGAATCCTCTCCCTTGACAGTTCCTTTCAACGCATCGAACAAAGAGATATTGATTTCATAGGGGCTTTCAGCCTTGCCTGAATGCTTTCGCATACTGATTTCGCCTCCAAATTTTTTCATCGTCTCTAGTAAAGCTGTATACTCATCCCGATCTAAGAGACCTTCCGCTGGACGCAAGCCAATTCCGTCATGGGAAGCGATGAAGTTAAAGTAAGCGCACCCAATCGGGGCGGGCGGCATGCTCATCATCCAGGTTTTGAGGTGCTCAGATCTACCTTGGAGCAAAGCATTCAGCAGCAATGGCGGCAGGCTGAAATTGTAAATCATATGAGCCTCATTGCGGTTTCCGAAATAGCTCAGATTCTCTCGATTTGGTACGTTGGTTTCTGTAATCAGGGCTATAGCGGGATCAATCATCTGCAGAATCTCCCGGAATAGTCTGATAATGGCGTGGGTTTCTTGCAGGTGAATACAGGGTGTACCCACCTTTTTCCAAAGAAAACCGACGGCGTCCAGGCGGATATATCTGGCTCCTGATTGGACATAAAACAGAATGATTTTGATAAATTCCAGCAAAACATCTGGATTGCTAAAATCTACGTCAATCTGATCAGGACTGAAGGTCGCCCAAACATGCTTTGCTCCATTGGCAGTATCCACTTTCACCAGTAGAGGCGTACTGCGAGGGCGAACAACATCGGATATATCTAAATCAGCATTAACCTCAATAAAGTAATCGCAACCAGGTTGAATGCCTTGTTTAAATTGTTCAAACCATTGACTCTGAGTCGATACATGGTTAACCACTAGATCGACCATCAGATTGAACTGACTCGAAATTCGCTGAATATCTTGCCAATTTCCTAACTCAGGGTTAACGGCAAGGTAGTCAACAACGGCAAATCCATCATCAGAGCTGTAGGGGAAAAAAGGAAGAATATGAACGCCTGTAATGGTGTCTATAAAATATTTGTTAAGGAATCGATCAAGCGTTGTCAGTGGACTATTATCTTTTTCGCTGTAAATACTATTTCCATAGGTAATTAATAAGACATTATTCTCACTCCACTTATCAAAATCCTCTTTGTCGGATTCACCTAGATGCGGCTCAAGCAACGAGAACAATTTTTCAATTAAATCATCAATTACTGCCGCCTTATAGATACGGTTTAGTAGAGATTTGACTCTAGATGAAAAAAGTTCGTATTGCTTGTTCAAGATGATCATAATTGGCTAACTCAAGCTTTTTCCTAGAAA
>JAKSDM010001403.1 GCA_022360135.1 Pseudanabaenales cyanobacterium
ATCGTTGCAGTGGGTGTAAAAAAGTCCAGTAGAAGGTGGCGGGAACGTCATAGCCCAGCTGATCAAAGAGATCGCTGACGATATTGACCAGCGCCATTCGTTCGGTTTGCTGAGAACAGCTCGATTGCACATCACGCTGAATTTGTTGCAGGTCTGGATAACTTTCTGGTAAAAAAGCTTCTCCGTAATGCTCCACCGCTTCATAGGCTAATTGTCCATTACCTTCGCAATAGGCAGACCTCAGGTGGTTAACCTCAGCACGCTCTAAAAAAAGCATGTGGCCATGCTGATGTTTTGCCAGAAACACCTGCGCCATCGCCGTGTATACCCGGGGTTCACTCATCCATTCACCGGCGGCAATCTGGCGCCAATGCCTTGGCATATATTCGAGTGGAACCGCTGGCTCGCCGTTAATGGTGGTCAACACTCTATCAGATGCAAATTGAGTCAGCACCATCAGAAAACTCTCTCCTTGGGAACTATGCTCCCTGAATTTGCAATTCTTACTCCTAAAACTTGTGTTGGTCAACCAACAGCATAGAGCTTACTATACCTTTAGTGAAAATCCATTTAACTCGAGAAGAGCATTTCAGCCTCCTCAAAGCAGTCTATTCCCAAGAGGGCAGCCACCACCGATCCTGCAGCGCATCTAAATATAGGGGGAGCCCTAAGTGAAGCGGCAGCCAGTATAGAAAGGCGAACAATATCAGTGAAAAAGTTAGCCAGCCGATCATATGGTCTGAAGAGCGACGACTGGTGAACCATTGGGTGAGTATCCAGGCGATCGCTAAAAACCCAAAACAGGATGCCCCCATGTAGAGATAAAGAAACGTGCAGCGTTTCACCAACATCCAGGGGAGCCAGTTAGCGACAAAATTGATCACTAGATAGAGAGCGATTCGGGGGGGGAAGGGGGTAGAGATTTGGCCATCGTATAGGGAGGAGTGGGAGGGATAGGGCTTAACCGCAATGGCTCGCCACATCGTCCAGGCTTGTTGGATCAGCTTACCGATCATGAGTAAGATAGCGGCAGTGGAGAGCCACCAGAGAATGGGATTCCCCATACCATGGACAACATAGACGGTCTGGCCATAGGGGTTGGGGGGACCCAGAACATCAGCGGACTCTGTGAGGCTAGCGGTGACTTGGCGGAAGTAAGCAACCGGCCGGATCATAAGCGGCCAACTATACCAGGCGGAGCAGTAAGGGTGAATCCCAGGGGTGTTGCCAACCTGTTGATGGAAGTTCCAGATATTTCCATGAATGACGCCCAAGCCAGTCTGGTTGATCTGCAAATGCGGAATCCATATCACCCCATAAAACAATGCAGGCAAAAGCCCTAGCTTAATCAAAATCGTCTGCCAACTCATATAAAAAAGGTTCTTTGGCAGTATCAGCTCCAGTGCAATCAGCCTTTGGGCGACTGAGATTAACTTCTGGGCTAAGTGGTAATATCTCTTGCCGTCTTTTCCGTGCTGCTTATTTCCGATTAAGGAACAGTAATCCGCCACTCTAAATGCAATCGGGTATAACGCCACCCATCGGACAGCTAGGGCTATAGCCCACAGCAGGTATAGCCCTAGCAAAAATCCCAACCCATTCCATTTCACCGAGATGCAAGCGCCGAGGGAAACACCTGATAAGCTGAGCCACAGTTGGCGCCATTTGTATGGACTGGTGAGCGATCGCAGGAATAGCCAATGCCCAAGCAGGCCAAAAAAAACCATATAGATATTGATCAGGCCATAGCGAGACTCAACCAAAAGCAGGCCATCCATCGCAGCGACAAATCCAGCGATTAAGGCATAGAGTAGACCTGGGCGGATAGATCGATTAGCACTCGGGTAAATGCGCAGCGGTTGACTCAACTGGTAAGCCATCCCGGCTATCACAAGCGGCACGCAGGCGCCTACGAGGGCGTTCATCCAGCGATAACTAATCGGCGTCAGCAGAGAACCCGTCCCATTGTTCTTGGGTAGGGCGTTGAGAAAGGGAATATGCTCCGCTAATTCAATGCCAAAGGCAATTAGGTACTTGCCTAGAGGAGGATGGGCGTCGAAAAAGGGGATTTGATGTAAGTAATCATTGGCAAACTTGACCGAATAAATTTCATCAAACGCCAAGGTGTTGAATCGTCCCAATCCCCAAAATCGCAGGACCATGGCAAAGATCACAAGGCCAGCCAGACCCATACTTATCCCATTTATGGACTTGCTCATAGACTGCTGCAGAGATTTCCCGCCATTGAGACACCCCCTGACCATTTTCTAAGGTAGCTGCTGATTTCAGGTCGGATACGCCAAACCAGCGACTAATTTTTCATCTTCATGAAGGATTGATTCTCTTGACAAGTGTTGATTATTGAGTTCAGTAGAGCTTGGCTATCCTCTCAGAATATGCTATGCAAGACAATCACAAACGTCAGAAAAATTGTCTTGATTGACCTTACCTCAATTTAATGGCTGTACCTGTACCTGTAATGAGCATTAGCACCCCGGTCTCATCTAAATTAATTGTATTGGTTGTTACATTAATACCGATAACGGCGTCGGCTCCTAGACGCTGCGCCCGCCGCTCCAACTCTTCCAGGACATCGCTTTGACCCCGTTCAAATACTCGCTCATAAGCGCCAGTCCGCCCGCCGATGATGTCTCGAATACCGGCGAAGAAGTCCCTCAAAGCGTTGCTGCCATAAACCACTTCCGCCGTTACAACTCCCAAATAGGCGTCAATTGTATGATCCTGAAGTACATCAGTTGTTGATAGAATCATTGTTTAACCCCAAATACATAAGTTAACAATGGTCACATGGTAAGCTCCGATTGACAATTTAGCCGGATCAAAGCTGACGACCATTGGATATTGGTGTTGAGGAGGATTGGTCATGACTATGCGAATTCTGATGACTGCCGCACTGCTGACAGTCGGAATCGTTGCTGGTGCGTTCCAGATGACTGAGGCTCAAGCCAGCCCTCAGTTAGATGAACAATTATTTTCTCTACATCAGCCCGTACCACAATCTCAGACAGCTAAGGAATTAGCCCAAGTCCGTCAGAGTGGTCAACTTACGGCGGAAGAAGAGCATCTCAATGAACTTCTTCGCCAGGGCCAAGCCCGGGTTGATTCAGGAGACTATGCTGGCGCAATTTCTTATTACCGACAGGCCGCTCAATTCGATCAAGGGAACGCCAAAATTTATTCTGGCATTGGCTATCTGCAAATTCAGTTAGGGGACTTTCGATCCGCAGCTGAGTCTTATCGGCAGGCGATTGAACTCGATCCCAGAAACACTGCTTTTCGCTATGGCCTAGCCCACAGTCTGGTCAGAGGCGAATCGTATCAAGATGCAGAGGCTGCCTACCGAGAACTGATTCGGATGGCTCCGAATGAGGCGGATGCTTATCTCGGGTTGGGAGGCGTCCTATTTCTTGCGGGCAGCTACGATGCCGCTTTGCAGATCTATCGTCAACTGCTGCTGATCTCTCCTGGCAATGCCAGTGCTTACGAAGCGATCGGAAAAATTCAGCTGAATCAGGAACAATATTCGGATGCGATCGACTCACTGCAGCGGGCTCGGGAGCTTGATCCTAGTCGCAGTAGCGTGCATGTTGGCTTGGCCAATGCTTGGATTCAACAAGGGAATACCGATGAGGCTTTTGAGGCATTAAACCGAGCCGTTCAGTTGGAGCCTAACAATGCTGAAGCTCATTTCAGGCTAGCAGAAATATTGAGCGATCGCGGAGCCAGAGACACCTCTCTATTTCACTATCGTCAAGCAGTTGAGTGGAACCCGGATTTAATTCCGGCTCAGGCTGCACTGGGCGCTATCCTGCTAGAACGGCAGGAATATCTGCAAGCAGTGTTATCTTATCGTCGCCTAGTCAGACTGCTGCCTGACAACCCAGGGGCTCATTACAATTTAGGGTTGGCGCTATGGGGCAAGGGGTTGCAACGAGAAGCGATCGCCTATATACAGCTGGCCCGTAACCTGTATCGTCGACAAGAGGATCAGGCGGGTTTTGAACGAGCAGAAGCGCTACTTCAGGTATGGGGGGTTGGGGAATAGGGTCAGGGGCAGACCACCGGGACGGGGGATTGAACCGCTTCCCCAGTTAGGCTAAAGGCCCGCACATCGGTAATTTTCACCGATATGATCTGACCTTTCAACCGGGTAATGTCTCCTGGGAAAAAGGTGAGACGGTTACTGCGGGTACGGCCCATGACCTGGGTTGGATCCTTGGGATTTTGATCTTCCACCAAGACGGACTCTATGCGGCCTTGATAGCGCTGCGAACGTTCTGCCGCCTTGATAGCGACGAGGTGGTTAAGGCGCTGGAGGCGATCGCGCTTCACTTCCTCGCTCAATTGATTCCGCCAAACTGCAGCTGGAGTGCCAGGCCGGGGCGAGTAGGCGGCTGTGTTCAGTTGATCAAAGCCAATCTCCTCCACTAGCTTGAGGGTGTTCTGAAACTGGTCTTCCGTTTCTCCTGGAAATCCTACAATGGCGTCAGCGCTAATGGCGGCGTCCGGCATATAATCCCGAATAGTGTTAATAATGCGACGGTACTTCTCATGGGTGTAGCCCCGCGACATGGCCTTCAAAATATCATTGTCGCCAGATTGGAACGGAATATGGAAGTGTTCGCACAGGTTAGGCAGCTTGGCGCAGGCTTGAATCAACCGCTCAGTGAAGTAGCGGGGATGACTGGTGGCAAAGCGAATGCGTTCAATATTTGGCGTGTCATGGACGAAGTACAGTAGGTCCGTAAAGGTATGCTGATGACGTCCTTCGGGGGTAATGCCGGGTAAGTCTCGTCCGTAGGCATCAATATTTTGCCCCAGAAGCGTTACTTCTCTATAGCCCTGACGCCCCAATTCCTCCATTTCGGCCCGAATGGCTGAAGGCGTCCGGGACTGCTCGGTTCCGCGAACATTAGGCACCACACAATAGGTACAGCGCTCATTGCAACCGTAAATCACATTGACCCAAGCAGTCACCTGGCTATCTCGACGGGGTTTAGTAATGTCTTCGATGATGTGGATTGGTTCGGTGGCCACCACCTGATTGCCCTCGAAGACCTGCTCCAATAAGTTTTGCAGTTGATTTGCGTGCTGCGGCCCCATGACTAAATCTAGCTCAGGCACCCGTCGCAGCAGGGCGTCGCCTTCTTGCTGAGCCACACAACCCGCCACCACCAGCGTCAACCCCAGTTGCTCATGCTTCCGCTTCGCCTGTCGGCCTAAATAGGAATAGACCTTTTGTTCGGCGTTATCTCGAATCGTGCAGGTATTGTAGAGAAGGACATCTGCCTGATTAGGATCTGCCGACCACTCTAAGCCCATATCCTCCAAAATTCCAGCCATACGTTCCGAGTCGGCTTTATTCATCTGGCAACCGAAGGTGGTGATGTGGTAGCGGCGAGGAAGGGCGGTCATGGTTGCTTCATCAATTGGTTAGGCTACTATTGTGCCATTTATGGCAAGGGTAAGCATCTCAGGTTGGCAAATGCATCTAAATTTAGTGCGAAATTTAGTGCGAATTCGTGCGAACACACCTAATGGCTTATCTTAAAGCGATGTCTAGCTATGCACCGACGAATTTTCCTCCTGCTGAGCTTTTGTGTGATTGGCTTAGTGGCCACAGTGGGCAGTGGTTACGCCATCCAGGCCAGTTCATCTCTATCGCTAGGGCTGCCGATCTCCTGCACCCTGGGCCAAGATTGTTTTATTTTGCTGTACCCCGACCGCGACCCTGGCCCCAGTGCGGTTGATTTCGGCTGTGGTCGGATGACCTATGACGGTCATCAGGGAACGGACTTCGCTATTTCAGATCGACAAGTTATGGCTGAGGGAATCGCCGTCAAAGCAGTTGCTGCAGGCGCCGTGCTGCGGGTCCGCGATGGTGTCGCCGACCAAGTCAGCGGAGCCCCTGATCAGTTTTTTGAAACAAGGGGATTTGAATGTGGCAACGGTGTTGTGATTGACCATGGCGACGGTTGGGAAACCCAATATTGTCATTTGCGGCAGGGAAGTGTGGCAGTTCAGCCAGGGGACACTGTCAGCCAAGGGACTGTCTTAGGTCTGGTAGGTATGTCGGGCCAAGCCTCGTTTCCCCATGTCCATCTGAGTGTCCGACGCCAAGGGCGGATTGTGGATCCCTTTGTTGGCCCTGAGGCGGGACCGGGCTGCCAGGTAAACCCGCAAACTCTATGGCGACAGCCTTTATCTTATGTTCCGACTGGCTTAATTCGGAGTGGGTTCGCCCAGCGTCCCCCCGAGCTGGAGGAGCTTTGGGCTGGGTCATTTTACGCAAACACGCTGCCAGCAACGAGTCCGGCCTTAGTCTTCTGGGTGCAATCCTATGGGGTATTGCAGGGAGATGTGGAACATATCCAGTTGATTGATCCCAATGGCCAGATTGTGCTTGATGAGCAGCACC
Organism: Pseudanabaenales cyanobacterium; assembly: GCA_022360135.1. GTDB lineage: Bacteria > Cyanobacteriota > Cyanobacteriia > Phormidesmidales > Phormidesmidaceae > JAKSDM01. The sequence goes on from JAKSDM010001403.1 coordinate 6,440, forward strand.
CATTGCCGGCATCCCAGCGAGTTTGGCTCAGTTTTGTCGGTAAACGGGCCGCCTCCCAACCCTTGGCGTCAGGCTATTGGCAAGGACGATATCGACTCACTAGAGGTCAAAAGACGTTAATAGACCAGCAACATCAAATTTTAGTGGAGTAAAAGCAGAAATAGTCGACCATTCAAGGGTTTCTACATCGAGATCGGGCGGTTGTGGTAAACGCTACTCGAGTTGACGCCAAGTTACACTAAAACCATGTTGTACTTTGGGGTAGTGTTCAAAACCAATATTGACGGGGATGCAGATCACTTGACACTTTCCAAAGCAAGTTTCTCTTGTTCCTAAGCTCCAGCTTAGGAATACTCACAGGCAGGAAGCTCCAGCTTCCTTTTCGCCGGAAGTTGGAGCTTCTACGACTGGCGTTTCCAAGTCGGAGCTTAGAAACGAGGAGCAGCGGCATTAATGTGTCAAGTCGATTGCTAGTCCAGCTGACTGCTTAGCGGGTTG
>JAKSDM010001770.1 GCA_022360135.1 Pseudanabaenales cyanobacterium
GGCGTTTTCAGCTGGCTCTCGAAACACCAGCGTCACAATGACAAACAATAGAATCAGTCCGGCAGAGACCAAAAACACTTCTGGGTGGAAGTCGAAGCCATAGCCAGCAATATTGCGATCGCCTGGTTGGCGGCGACTCCGAAAGCGCTGTGGGGATGGCTGCAAGGCTTCCTGCCCCGGAGGAATAGGATTTTGGCTAGTCATGGATGAAATTTACTCCACACAATAAAAAATAGATATTTGGATGCATAGAAATTCGAACAATTGAACCCTACTTTCCGATCGCCGCCATCACTTGAAAGACCTGTAAGAAAACTCATCAGGAACTCCACAGATAACCTGAGGGTAAAGATAGGCTGGACAGAACCGGGGCTTCTGTCTTCAGATATACAGTTGTTACTACATGTCTTGAATCTCACCATTTTATGATGTAAAGACTATCTTTCAAGCACATTCCTCAACTTTTATGTACTCGTCAAAATTGTCATACAGGAAACATTCTTTAAGGGATAGCAGATTCTATTGTTTAGATTTAGTACTTGTAATTACAAGTTATTAAACTTAATTATTCAAACATGTAATTACAAGTTATAAAAAATCAGGTTTCTTCTGGCTTGGCGGCCCATTGAGGCGATTTTGTAGGCATAGTTCCCCATTGAGCTGCTCTATCGCATAATCCATCACAATAGCTAAGTTCACGACTAGCGAGGCGGAGTATGACTCAAGAAAGTGCATTTACCACCCGTTCCGACGTATCTTTAACCAGTCGCCCTATCAGTCTTCAGGCGGCAGATTCCTGCCTAGAATCTTCGGTCATTCCCCTCCAACCCAATCAACAGCGTGGGTTATCGGCAGAGGCTTACACCCATTCTGACTACCTCAAGCAAGAGCGCCAGACCATCTTCAGCCAATATTGGATTTGTGTCGGGCTGGCGTCCGATGCGCCTAACCCCGGCGATGTCTATCCCACCGAGGCGGCAGGGATGCCGATTGTGCTGGTGCGTGACGATCACAGACCCGCTCCGGAAAACACCCATCAGGCTGGTATTCTGCGCGCCTTTCACAATATCTGTAGCCACCGAGGGCTACAGATAGTCAACCAGCCCTGTAATGTACAGGGCCATCTCCGCTGCCCTTACCATTCTTGGTCGTATAAGCTAGACGGCGCGCTTAAAAATACCCCCCATTTTGGCGGTTATTACCGGAACACCTATGACGGTTTCGATCGCGCCAGCAAAGGACTTATCCCCATTCGCTGCGAACAGTGGCTGGATCTGGTTTTTGTTAATTTGTCCGGGGATGCGCCGCCGCTGGAGACATACCTACAACCGATGATTGAGCGGTGGTCGGGCTATGACCTCAGTTTGCTGCGCCGGGAGCCCCGCGAGATCACGCTGCACTGCAACGCCAACTGGAAGCTGGTGGTGGAGAACTTGTCTGCAAGTGATCCCTTGAGTTGGGTGCATCCGGCGCTAAATAGCTGCTCTCGTATGGAAGATCACTTTGAGTTTGAGCTGGGCGACACCCATGTGGGGCAGGGCAGTTTGCTCTATAAAAGCGGCGTCCTTAAGGGCAAAACCCTACCCACCTTTCCCCACCTGGAAGCAATCGGCAAGCAAACCGTGGCTGAATACATCACCGTTTTTCCTAACATCAGGTTAGGAGTCCATCCCGACTACTTCCTGGTATTTACAGTGAATCCCCTCAGCACTGATAAATCAGCAGAACGCATGGTATTCTATTTCGTCGGCGATCAAGCGCTGGCGCCTGAGAATGAGGCCCTGCGCCACCTCACCATCGATCTGTGGAAAGTCACTAACGACGAAGACATTGACATGATTGAGCGACTGCAGGTGGGGCGTAAGTCGCCAAAATTTGACGGCGGCTGCTTTTCGCCAGCCCTAGAGAAACCCGTCTATCGCTTCCAACAAAAAGTCGCCCAGGCAGTCAATTCATCGTTATCTATCCGTTCAAACCCCTAACTGCATGGGAGGAACCTATCCATGAAAACCGACGCAGCGGTCGTTGTCATTGGTGCGGGCATTGTCGTTTGACACCCTGCGGCTGGAAAAGGGCTTTTTGTTATGGGGGACTGATATTCACACCGAGTATGACCCTTACGAGGCCGGGTTGGGTTTTGCCGTAAAGCTCAATAAAGGGAACTTCATCGGCAAGGAAGCGCTGCTGCGCCGGAAA
>JAKSDM010001735.1 GCA_022360135.1 Pseudanabaenales cyanobacterium
GCGGATCAGACGGTGGGGTACGCCACCCTATGGGCCTATACCACGCCAGAGCAAGCCGACCCCGTAATGGAGTCAGGAACCGCCGCTTTGGATGCGATCGCAACCCTACTGCAAAAAACAACTGACGCCGTGAAGACAGAAGTCGAGCAGGAACTGCCCCAGTTGAAGCAAAGTCTGTCGCAGTTTTCGGATCAATTAATCACGGCGCTCGAACAAGTAGACTGGGATGCTATGCTTACCTCAACTGAGGCCCCATCGGAACAATCCACCCGACCCGTTTCCGAGATCGTCAAACAGTTTTTTGATCAGGATGATTGGACCTATGTGCAGTTGTCCGATCCGTCGGTTTTACAACTGGCCTTTCAGGGAGACGCAGGCCGTTGGACCTGTTTGGCCCAGAGCCACGATGAAGCAGAGCAAGTTGTGTTCTATTCCATTTGCCCCATTACTGCCCCCGAGGCGAGCTATGGGGCGATTTCAGAGCTGCTCATGTGGGCCAATGACGGCATGGTCATTGGTAACTTTGAGCTGGACTTTAGCCGAGGAGAAATCCGCTACAAAACCAGCCTGGATGTGGAGGGCGATCGCTTAACTCCGGCCCTCATGCGGCGGCTTGTTTACCCCAATGTGCAAACCCTGGACACCTACCTGCCGGGGATTTTGGCTGTCTTAGAGGGCCGCTGTACGCCAGCTGAAGCGATCGCCACCATTGAGCAGCCCAAAGCATTTAGCGTAGAGGATGAGGAATAACTGCAATGACCCCAAACCGGCCTCGTAAACCCCCGAGTTCCCCGTCTACAAACCCTAGACTGCTAAGCCAGACCCAGAAGACCCTGGGAAAGATCGCTAATTCAGCTGTGGATAGTGCGGATAAGGTGGCGTCGACCAGGACGCCAGACACCTTGGTTGAGACGGGCAGCAGCACCCTCGACGCCCTACAACGCTATGGCAAAAGCCGTCTTTTGGGCCGTTGGGGTATGATGCGGGCGGGTTTTTTGTTCCGCATCTTTCGCTACATTCCTTATTCGGTGCTCATGGTGGCGCCCTTCATCCGGGAGGATATGAAGCGGCTGATCCGAACCTGGAAACGACGAAAATCTGGTCAGACACCCCTCCCCGAAACGGCGGCGCCAACCCCCGAGTCAGAAGCAGAGGCCCGTCTTAAAGCCGCCATGCAGGAGCAGCGATCGCCTTATCCGCGATATCGCTGCCCCGAGCATCCCTTGACCTGCTCCCAGATACGCCAAGCGCCGACGGCGGAAGGAGACGTTAGCCGTTGCCAGCAGTGCGGTTTCCCAGGACTGTTGCCAGAAAACTCAGAACTGCGGGGTCGGCGGGGACGGTATCGAGTGGAGCGTTTTCTCGGCGGCCGGGGGTTGGGTCGCCTCTATGCCGCACAGGACGTGAATCTTCGGCAGCCCGTGGTGATTAAGGAATATTTGCTGCCTGGTCAACACTTCAACCCCAACGAACAGCGTCTCACCCGCAACACCTTCGAAACCATCGCCGGATTGAAGTTGGCCGATGGTCGAGAACAGGACTTTCGGCTGATGGAGCCCTGGGATTCGATGGGCGATCTCCATAACCCAGACCGCTGCTACCTGATTACCAGGGGGCCAGTCGATACCTACTCAACCCTGCGTTCCAGTTTGAGCCAGCAAGGCCCCCTGACCCCCAGGCAAGTGCGTGAGGTCCTGAATCAGGCGTTGCAAACCCTGGAATCCCTACACGGACAAAAGTATATGTTGCCTGCTGGGCAAATCCAAAATGGACTGATTCATGGCAACCTCAATTTAGACAGCATTGTGATGTTGCCTGACGCCGATTCCTATTATGAGCAGCCCCAACTGTTGGTCTTTTTGAGGGATTTAGCAGTCTGGGAATCGTTGTTTATACCGCCCCCAGCCCCCATCAATATTCCCCAAGTCAAAGACGACTTGGTTGCTTTGGGGCAGGTTGGATTTTACTTACTGGTCGGGCGCTGGACCGATGCCTATGGTCGTCGCCTCAAGCCGCGTAGTCCTAAGGTTTGGCCAAAAAAAGATCCGCCCTTAGAGCAGTATTTACGACAGCTCCTAACCTTTGAAGAACCGACCTTTGAGAGTGCTGCTGAGGCTCGACGGGCCTTGTTGAACCTGCCGTTCCCCCCTGAGCACATCCCGACGCCATCGATCGCGGCGGCGGCGGTTGAACCAACCCGAACTCGGCGATTTCCAATATGGGTTTGGCTACTGCTGCTGGGGTTGCTGGGGTTGCTGGGGGCAGGTCTCCTAGGGTGGTGGTTGAGCCGCCGTCAGGCGATCGCCAGCCAGCCCCCCGCCTTGTGCTGTGTGGCCGAAGTCCCCGCTGCGCCGCCCGGCCAATTTACCTATACGGCGGAACGGCGGGGGACCTGGGATCCCTTGTGGAATATCAAAAACTTAGTGATCCAGGGAAAAACATTGGAGCAAGTTTTAGAGGAGCAACAGCCCGATTTAGACCTCCAGCTTATCCTGACCCCAACTGGCCAAGCCGCGATCGATCAGGTTTTGCAGGATATGGCTGACTTTGCGGTGGTGGCTCTGCCGGGCGATCGTCCAACCGATCTCACCCTAGCGCCGATCGCCTATGATGGGCTAGCGGTTTTTGTGGCCTTCAGCTATATCGAACGCGATCAAGGTTTACCTCAGCACCTCCAGGGACAAATTAGCCTGGAGCAGCTGCGCCAACTTTACACGGGCGACATTCGCAACTGGCGACAGTTAGGCGGGCCGGATCTACCGGTTAAGCCCTATTTGCCAACCCAGCCTGAACTCATTCGTGTTTTTGAACAGCGAGTGTTGCAAACGCCAGCAGTCATTCAAAGGTTTCGACGGCAGTGGGGATTAGAGACTCAGCAGACTGCCGCCAATCCTGCCAGCTTTCCGCCAAGTCCAGAGCCAGCAGCCATCAATGGAACGCCGCCGACTAGTGTCAAGATATTGCAAGACATTTTGCATGACTTTGAATCAAACCCTAAAATTGGCAGTATTGGCTTTGCCAGTCTGAGTCAAATTTACAGCCAATGTTCGATCTATCCTTTGGCGATCGCCGCTGACGATGAACCCGCTGTCCAGGCGCTTTACCGAGAAGATAGCGGTCCTATTTCTCCAGCCGTTGACCTCTGCGGCGATAAGGGTAACTACAGACCCAAGCAATCTCTGTTTGCCAATCAAACCTACCCGTTGGCCTATCCTATTGTTGTGCTTTACCGGCGAGACAATAGCCGCTTATCTATCGCCCCAACATTTGTGCAAATGATGACCACTGACGAAGGTCAACAGATGCTGAGTAAAACGGGCTTAGTTCCCTTGCGGGATAGGCAAACTCAAGCTGAGTAAGGGCTAAGTAGGCGCCTTTTTCCCTTCTTTCTCCCTTTCGTCTACTCCCTATAGTTCAAGATAAAGCCAATGGTGAGCAGTTTGAGACTTTAGTCTGATAGTTTCGCCACATCTGTTTCATTACTGTTCGGTTAAGGAACCCCTGAGTCTCCCTTAAAAGCTGCGGTGTTTCTGTTTTGGGATTTGGAAATGTCAGCCATTCTGGGGACTTTTGAGGCCCCCCAGCCCCCAATTTTTGGGGAGCATGAACTCAAAGTCCCCCAGAATTGATGCTGCTGGCGAATTTAACAGTTGGAAATATCGGTGATGAGATGGGAGCTTTTGCGACCCCCCAGCCCCCAACTTTGGGGGAGCATGAACTCAAAGTCCCCCAGAATTGGGGGATTTAGGGGGCTTGCAGCCGTTCTCACGATGTTACGAAATAATTCGCCAGCAGTATCAGAATTGGGGGATTTAGGGGGCTTGCAGCCGTTCTCACGATGTTACGAAATAATTCGCCAGCAGTATCAAAGTTAGAGGATTTAGGGGGCTTACCGAGTATGCCGCCCAAGGCATTGAAGCATATTGGATTGTAGATCCAGAAACCCAACCGATCAGGTATAGTGCATCCCCCTTGACCCCGACTTTAGTCTGATAGTTTTGCTAGGGTTGCTTAC
>JAKSDM010000160.1 GCA_022360135.1 Pseudanabaenales cyanobacterium
ACAACGCCTAACTGGAATGTCCACAAATCATCTCTGCCCGAGCCGCTAAAGCTGAGGGGATTGCCTAACTCATCTTCGGTTACCCGGTCGCCGCTTTCGTCAGTAGTGACAACCCTTTGATACTGGGTTCCCAATGACCCTATCCAGCCATTACCCAAGGGGCGGGTGAAACTCACCCCCCCGCCAAAACGCCGAAGTCGAACGTCGTCGCCATTCTCCAATAACACTTCCGTGGGGCCATTATCAAAAACCAGAGAAGTAGACTGACGGGCGAAGGCATTGACTGTATAAGAGGTTCCGAATGGATCGCCAGCAATCCAGGGATCCGTAAAGCTCAGGTCAAACAGCAAATCGCTGGTGCTGAGCTGAATTTCAGTCGATAACTTTTGGTTATTCCCGCCAAAGTTGTTTTGCCGGTAGTTTGCCATCCCGAATATATCGCCCCTAAAGTTAAAACCTACACCCGCTGTAAACGACCCGGTATTTTGCTCCGTCACGTTGACAACCACCTTGACCTTGAGGGGGTCTTCATCACCCTGAGCTAGGGATAGCCGCACATCTTCAAAGATGCCTAAGTCAAAAACCTGCTGTAGATCCTGCTCAATCTCAGGCTGATTGAACACATCCCCCGGTTTAGACTCGAACTCTCGGGTAATAATGAAGTCCCGGGTGCGTCCACGAATCGGATTGCCCTGCTCATCTGTCGTTTCTCCATCCTGGGTGATGAATCGAACTTCGATATCCTCAATCACTCCTTCGGCCACCACTAAGGTGGCGACCCCGTTGGCAGATATTTGAGGAGCGGCAATCACTTGAGCTAGGACATAACCATTATCTTGATACCATTGGTTAAGTTCCAAAATCCTATCTTGGAATCTAACTAGATTGATAATTTCACCGTATTGTTCCTGGAAGATTTCATCCACCACTGTTTGGGGCAACACGGTGTTACCTGACACCCGCACATTGGTGAGAACGGGATTAGGCTGCACCCGGAAGATAATGCGAACGCCCAGGGGCGTATCTTCCGGTATCGCCTGTACAGTTGCAAAGAAG
>JAKSDM010001501.1 GCA_022360135.1 Pseudanabaenales cyanobacterium
ACCCTCACCCAGATAGAAGGTGTTGTGGCTGAAGGTCAACCGGAAGGGGCTCTTTCAGCGGGCGGCATTGAGATCAGAGGACAAGCCTGCGCATTTGATGATGTGAATGATTTTCTCTTGGTTTTGCAGCGTTCACCGCTTCTAGAGGGGGAAACGGTGCAGTTGGTTGACGCCAGATTACAGGATGAAGTGCTGGATCCAAGCGAGGACGGCGGCTGCCCTGGCGCCCCTTCTAATGATCCGTTTAACTTAGTGGACTATACAGTTCGCTCCGACATTACCTCCAAGTCGGCTTCCGAACTGCTGGGAACGCTAGAAAGTGAAGGAGCGGTCGGTTTAGTTAGCCGCCTCAGAGTCCTTGAAGATACAGGAGTTATTCAGCCATGACTGTCAGCGGAGATTTTATTCCTGCCGAAGAGAATCAAGCCTTCGAATCTGACCCTACTTATCCAGTCGCCTTTGGCATTGAGCTGAATCCAAAAGTCCAGGGCATTGGGGTGGCTTTAGTGGGGATTGTGGGAGCTGTCTTCCTGTATACACAAGTGATTCAGCCGACTCAGGAGACAAAGGCGTCCTTAGAAACTAGCATCGATCAAAAAGAAGATCAGCTGGCGCAACAAGAGGCCAGTTTGCGGCAAATTGAAGAGGTTCAGGCGGCTTTAGATAGGGCTGTGGAACAGCGGGCTGAGATCTATAGTCTGCTGGGAGATGCCAATAGCTTGGACACATTGCTGCTGGATATTAATCAGCAGATTAAGGGCAGTAACGCGGGGCTTTCAAGAGTTGTTGGCGGGGGGTTGCAAGCTCTTGGTTTTTTTGATCAGTATTTCCGGACGCTCGGTTTTTCTCCTCAGCAGCGAGAGCGTTTGCGCGCTCAATTTGCCGAACAGCCTGCGGTGAGATTTGTTTACCAGGCTGAGCTGCAGCAGTTTACCCCTCAGATCGAGTCATCTGGAGTAGTGAATGACGGCGTTTTTGGACCTCAGTTGGACGGTAAGTTGGAACGGCAGACCGTTACTGTTAGCATCCAGGCCCTTTTCCAGCAAACTCAGGCCATTATCCGAAACCTGGAACGCTTGGAGCCGCTAGTGATCATGAAGGATTTTCAGCAAGATATTGCGCCGCCGAGAGGGGGTGTTTCTGAGGAAGACTTGCAGGGGCTGCCCCGGCCACTCAACACTAACTTTACCCTTGAGGTCTTAGTGCCCACTGGAGGTCCAGAGGATCTACCCGAACCGCCGCCAGCGGGAGACCAACCTGCCTCAGAAGGATGACCCCTCGGTCAGTGTTGTTACGCCCATGACTATAGTGGTTTTTATTTGCATGGATTACACCCTAAACCCCACTCCCCGCCTTCACCGAAATGTATTCCACCCAGGCGAGAATCACTGTAAATAGGGCTGGCTGGAGAACCCCATACCTGCTTAATACCTACGACCTAACTAGATTGTGATGAAGGAGTGAACTGTGAAACGCCATTTCGGATTCGGAAACCTTTTTGTTGGGGGCGCCTTGATTGCTTTGGCCGCCCAGCCTGTGGAAGCTGCCGCCACTGTGATTACGGGTGTTGAGTTGAGCCCAACCGAAGCGGGCTTGGAGCTGATTTTGGAAACTGAAGCAGGGGATGATCCGCAGATTTTTGCGGTCAGCCAAGGCAATACGTTGCGGGCGGATATCACCCATACCCAACTTAGGCTCTCAGAAGGGGAGAGTTTTACTCAGAGCGATCCAGCCCCAGGCATTGAGTCGATTTCGATTGCTCCGTTGGACGCTAATAGCGTGCGAATCATAGTCAGTGGCTCAGAGATGGCTCCGCTGGGAGAGGTGCAAAACTCTGGGGACGATCGCCTAGTATTCAACTTCAATACCGATCCAAATGAAGCGATCGCCCAAGCCACGCCCGATCTACCTGCAGAAATTGAGACTGTTCCGTCTTCAGCCCCCAGTCAGGTGGCTCAGACCCCTGATGGAACTGGGGCTCCTCCAGCTCAGCCTCAACCAGCTCCAGATGTCCTGGTGCCTAATCCAGATGTTCGAATCGACGGGGTTGCGGTGCCCGGCCCTAGGCGTCAACCAGCGCCGCCCTTCTTACCGCGAGCGGTAGCCCCCCCGTTAGGGGACATCGCTGTCGCTGGTTTTGAAAATAATCCAGGCGCGATTGACCTGGGGAGTGCTGAACGGGTGCCTCGCTTGGTGCTGCGCAATGCTCCGGCCAGGGATGTGTTGGCGCTATTGGCGCGGGCGGCGGGTTTGAACTTAGCCTTCGTCGATCCGGAAGGGGACGGAGAAGGCCCTAGAATCACTCTGGATATTGAGAACGAGCCGGTGCAGGATGTGTTTAACCATGTGCTGCGCCTCAGCGATCTGGATGCGAGTCGGATTGGCAGGACCATTTTTGTCAGCCCCGATTTGCCAGGCAGCGCCCGTAACCTTGTCAGCCGCAGCTTGCGGATGAACCAGGTGACTGCAGACGCCGCCGCCGCCTTCTTGGCCAGTTTAGGGGCGGAAGCTACTCAAACCGTCACCACGGTAGAAACCGAAGAAGTCACGATTGAAGGGGTGGTGGAAGAGGGGACAGAGGTTGCCGCCATCACCAGGCAAACTACCACTGAAATCGAAGAGATTACGGTTGACCTCGAAGAAGCAGTCCCGGTGTTAGAGGGTTTGTTGGCGATCGCCGATAGCCGCCTTAATTCGGTCACCTTAGTCGGCGAACAGCGGTTAGTCGATATGGCGACCCAGTATCTGCAACAGCTTGACTTGCGACGTCGTCAGGCGGCGATCAATGTCAAGATTGTTGATGTCAGTTTGGATGCAACAGATAACTTTGGGGCAAGTTTCTCATTTCAGGTAGGCGACACCAATGTGGTCAGCACGGGCGGCGCAGCGGTGATTAACTTTGGCAACACCACGCCTAACGCAGTGTCATCGACTCCCCTCACAACCACAGGCATTGCGAGTCTAGGCGACATTAATCCCTTTAATCTTATCAACCAATTTCTGCTTCAGATACAGGCCCAGATTATCAGTGGCAACGCCAAGATCTTGACCGATCCAACCCTGATCGTCCAAGAAGGGCAGACGGCGAGCGTTAACCTGACTGCAGATGTAGTTACAAATGTCGAGACGCAGGTGACGACAGGCGACAACCCAGTTTTCACAACGACGATTGAGACTGACGAGGCGGGTTTAATTCTGACTATTCAGGTTAGCCGCATCGACGACAATGGTTTTGTGACAGTGAATGTGACGCCATCAGTGACTGCATTCGCAGATAGTGTAACTGTTACTACGGCTGAGGGAGCCTCAAACGAAATTTCCTTGCTGAGTCGGCGAGAAGTCAGTTCGGGGGATGTCCGGTTACGGGACGGGCAAACGTTGATACTCGCCGGTATTATCCGAGACTCAGAGACAACTACGGTGAGCAAAGTCCCGATCCTAGGCGATATTCCGATTCTGGGCGCCTTATTCAGAAGTACAGAGCGGGAGCAAAATCGGGATGAAGTGATTATCATGCTGACGCCCCAAATTCTGGATGACTCCGATCAAGCCACTTATGGGTACAGCTATACCCCAGGAGAGGATGTCCAGGAGTTACTGGAGCGTTCTCGGCGGCGATAGCGAGAGCGTTCGCTTGTGAGGGATACCTCTCAGTGACAGAAAAACTCCAGGTTTCGAAATGGATCGAGTTTAACTGGATGCCAGGTTGATTAATAAGAATGGCTGAAGGTTTTTTATGGAAAAGGGTTTCAGTCAATTTTGGAGATTCTTGAACTGTTGACTTTTGTAAGCGAATCGAGATAATTTTCTGAAAAATCCCCGAAATCCATATAAATTCCAGGTTTCATCGATCTATATTGGCAAAGTTCCCCTTAGAATAAGGCAGTAAAATTTTGAGGTTTCAGGGGTTTCAGCGATTTGGGTTGATAATCTCTATAATCCGGATTTAGACCCTGGCTCTTATATAGAGAAGCTGTAACTCCGTTATTTTGTATAAACCCATGAGGAGATTGATATGAATAAAGGTGAGCTGGTGGATAGAGTGGCCGAGAAGGCTGCTGTCACCAAAAAGCAGGCTGATGCTGTGATTACGGCTACAATCGAGTCGATTATGGAGGCGGTGTCTAGTGGAGATAAAGTGACCTTAGTTGGCTTTGGTTCTTTTGAACCGAGGGAGCGTAAAGCACGGGAAGGTCGTAACCCTAAAACGGGCGACACCATGCTGATTCCGGCGACTAAGGTGCCTGCCTTTTCGGCTGGAAAGCTGTTCAAAGAGATGGTTGCTCCACCTAAGTAAAAAGCAGTTGCATTGTCGAACCCATTTACTACTCGACCTGTTCATGGGGGGAATTTAGTCTGGGCTGCTTCGCTATCGGGTTGTTCCCCCTCTGATCTATTAGACTTTTCAGCCAGTATTAATCCTTTAGGGCCCCCAAAGTCAGCGATTCAGGCGATCCAGGCCCATCTGCCTCAATTGACTGTTTATCCTGATCCTAGCTACAGCCAGCTGTGTGCAGAGTTAGGAGAAATCCATGGTTTGCCGCCTGACTGGATTCTGCCTGGCAATGGTTCTGCTGAGTTACTGACCTGGGCAGGCCGGGATTTTGCTGATCTAGCGGCGACTTATCTCTTGACCCCTGCATTTGGAGATTACAGTCGGGCGCTAAGCGCTTCTGGGGTTAAGGTGGTGGCTTGCCCCTTGCTAGAGCCAGGGGGAGGGGGTGTGGAATGTGGAGTGGGGGGGGTGGGGTTAGAGGCAGTCTTGGCGGTTGAGGGATTTGCCCCTAAGCAGTGCGGCTTGCTGTTGAATAATCCTCACAATCCAACTGGGCGGCTTTTTTCCCAGGAGTCTATCCTGCCTTATCTGGATCAATTTGCCTTAGTGGTTGTGGATGAGGCGTTTATGGATTTCTTGCCGCCGGATCAGCGGCAAAGTTTGGTTGGTCAGGTTCACCATCATTCTAATCTGGTAATTTTGTGTTCTCTGACCAAATTTTACAGCCTACCCGGATTGCGTTTGGGATATGCGATCGCCCATCCGGATCGGCTTCGTCGTTGGCGGCAATGGCGTGATCCTTGGCCCGTGAATGTCCTGGCGGCGGCGGCAGCTGCAACGGTGTTGCAGGATCAGGCGTTTCAACGTCGGAGTTGGGAGTGGCTTGCGATCGCCCAGCCTCAGCTCTTTGAGGGACTCGCTCAGTTGCCCGGACTTCGCCCCCTACCGAGCGCCGTTAACTTTTTGCTGGTGGCGTGTGAACTGTCCAGTTCACACCTCCAGCTGCAACTCCTCAAACGGTATCGGATTTTGATTCGCGACTGTCTCAGCTTTCCGGAATTGGGCGATCATTACTTTCGGGTCGCGGTCCGTTTGGTCTCGGAGAACCAGACGTTAATACAAGGGTTGACTGACATTTTGGATGGCAGCCGCTAGCGGTTAAGGGTATCTATCTACTTAGGAGATTTCCAGGAACAAAGATACTAGCACTGCGGTGCATTACACTTCGCTAACAGCACCCTACAAAGGGTAAATTCTTTTCTGGAAATCTACTTAAGCCGGAACATTTTGGCTTTGACTACACCCTACACCCCATCCCCTACCTTGCCGAGATGGGTTTAGTCCAAGCGAGAATCACCAAAGTTGGCGCCCAGATAGTTTACTCATTCTTAACGTTGCCCCTGTATTGTCTCTAACAGTAAGTTAAGAGGCCATTTTTACGCATGGGTCTAAAGAGGAGATAACATATTCCATATCTAGGCTTTCCCGCAGACAGGCGCTCATTTTCTTTGGGGCCAGCGCTGCTAGTACAGCCTTAGGGCCTACTTTGACTGGCAAGGTCGTTGGCGGTCAACGGACTAGCCTGGCTGAGGCAGCCGTAAACGGTTCTCTAAACTACACACCGATACGACTTCCCCATCCACTGCCTATTTACCAGACAGCAGATAGTTTTTTGCCAAGCGACCTTGAGGAAGGGAAACTCATTCCGGCTTCAGCTAACACTCAGCTGAGTAGCTACGGCGGCGGCGGAAAGTTCTCGGTGGTTAAGGGGGACGCCAAGAATCGCCGCATTCATCTGCTCTCAGGGCTCGCCCTTAATCAGAATCGGGCATTTCCTAGCTCATGGGGCGGCCTCAGCTATCAGCAAGGGGATAACAACTACTTCTGTCGCTGGTTAATTTTCATGTATGGAGCGGTTAAGAAATGACGGTGTACTTTTGACCTGAACCCCTATAAAACCAGGGATTTAGCCTCTTCGAAAGATGAACTTGGCGGTTAACGCGCCTCATGCTTTGACTCGGATTTATCACAAGTCTTGTGGCTAAATTTGTAAAGGTTACGTCCTAAGGGGAGTTGCTCCGATTAAGACAGAATATTGAATAGTAACAGACCGTCAAAGATCTCTTTGGTGTCTAAGTACAATCAGATTTCGCAGCCGCTATGGGGGCTATGGCGAGAAATCTAGTTTTAGGGAAGCCGGGTTCGCTTCCCTAAGACTTTCATCCTATTCAAACCTAAGACTTTAGACTTTGAGAATGCAGATCTCTTCACCTTTCCAATCCGCCTGGCAACGGCTAAAAAGAGGACAAATCACCTGTGAGCAGGCGCTGAAACTGCTCAAAAATGAACAGGGTAGCCTGAATGCCGAACTGCTCGATAAAGAGGTTGGCAATCGTTTTTTCCAGGCTTTTCCAGACCAGAAGCCGCCCCCGGTTGTGCCCCTGTTGCTCTGGCAGAACTGCTACTATCTGGGCAGTCCAGTCACCTTATCTGAGGAAGCGGTGCAGAAACTGCGCGATCGCACCCGCACCGATATC
>JAKSDM010000607.1 GCA_022360135.1 Pseudanabaenales cyanobacterium
ATTTGTCTATCAAGTGATTGCTTAACCTTTGATGTATCTATTTCAGGCATATGTAACTCCACCAATTCTACTGTTTCAGCGCTCAGTTCTTTTAATTGGCTGGTCATAGATAACGGTTCTTGGTGATAGAGGCTTTCCAAGCGCGTGTACAAATTTTGTGGAGCAATATTCATCTGGGCGATGAACTGTTTCATCCGTTTAAATTGAAAAGTCAAGTTCTTGTAGTATTTTCGCCATTTGCTGTTCCCAAAAGGCAATGGTCATATTACCAATCTGGAATTCCACCCCGTCGATAAAATAAAACTCTCCAAAGTGCCCATTGCTCAGCTCGTCAAAAGTGCAAATGGGTTCAGAACCTCGATTTTGCAGGCGGGCAAGTTGTAGTTCCTCTTTCGTGGGCAATTGGTCGTAATAAATAAACATCTCTACATCAGAATAAAAATCCGCTTGTCCTGTAGCAGTAGATCCTGTAACCATTGCTGCTCTAGCTTGCGGATTGGCTATGTAAGCTTGCGCCTTCTGTTTCGCTAGAGTCAAAAGGTATTGACTTGCTGGGTTCATGGCTACTTTTCTTGTTTAGCAATACATGCGATTGGTTATATAGTTATATATTGATCGCAGGTGGCTTTTCGACTCTCATTCTGAGCCATGAGCTTTCCATAAACAATCGTCAAATTTAAAGTGATCAAATTTGGCTTCAAAGGATGAATTCAAAGGACTACACGCATACAAGCCAAATCGTAGCGATCGCTCTGCTGGCGCTGGAGGATCGAGCCTGCCCATTTCAGGCGACGTTTCACCTAGGCAGTGTAAATGAAAAATCCTTATTTGCTCAAAATTGATCCCGTCTGGCGATGACTCAATGAGGAAGTCTGGCCCACGGCGACTGAGGCGATACCAAATGGCAGTTGTAGTCGATATATTAGTTGTCGCTCAATCCGAATAGCCATGATTGGTCACCACACTACCCAGACGTGAACTATTCTCGTTTTCGTATTCTATAGATGCTTTAAACCAGTTCTCACTATTGAGATAAATGATTAAGCCACATTGATCAAATCTGGCGTGATATTTAAATGACACCTTGGCTTTAAATGAGAAGTTAAGTGTACTCTCAAGCAATAGGGCCGGAGCATTATCGTTTCTAAATCCATAGTAACTCCGTTGCCATAAATCCGTATTGGATTCTGTCGTGATCTTCACTGACTGGCCGCTTATTTCAAATAACTTTGGTTGATTAAGCCATTTAGCAGCAGCAAAATCTATGTCCATGATGTTCCCTGATGACTGGTAATAGGAGGCTTCAGCAGCACGCCATAATCAGGAGAGTAAAACGCATGCAATACTGTTTGGTCAAAATTTTTGGAGATTCCAGACAGTACGTAGGGCTTCCTGAAAAAGTTTTTGTTTTTCGGTGTGAGAACGCTTGAACTAATCTTAGGAGATTAAGTTTCATCCCCTAAGCAGCTATCAAGCAAACTGATATGGTTCTTGAATCTCGTCCTTGCCGTCGTCTCGGATATCTCCTTCCCATCCAGTGGACAACATGACAAAAAATAAAGAACAAAACCTGCCGGAGCAGGCGCTCCAGATTCATC
>JAKSDM010000294.1 GCA_022360135.1 Pseudanabaenales cyanobacterium
CAACTGCTTGGCGTCTAACGTCTTCATGAGGAGCCTCAGTAACCAGGTGTTTGAGATATCCTAAGGTTTCAGTATCTGCTTTGAAATAGTTTCCAATGGCAACAACTGCTTGGCGTCTAACCTCTTCATGAGGAGCCTCAGCGACCAGGTGTTTGAGATATCCTAAGGTCTCAGCATCTGCTTTGAAATAGTTTCCAATGGCATCAACTGCTGGGCGTCTAACCTCTCCATGAGGAGCCTCAGTAACCAGGTGTTTGAGATATCCTAAAGTCTCAGCATCCTCTTTGAAATAGTCTCCAATGGCAACAACTGCTGGGCGTCTAACCTCTTCATGGGGAGCCTCAGCGACCAGGTGTTTGAGATAGTTGATAGCGTCGAAACCTGAACTTTGGAAATTCTGAACAATTCTTTCTAGTAAGGCCCTTGCACTAACATCACTTAATCGAAAAGAAGAGTTCTCAACTTCGCTTTTGAGAACTGACAATAAATCCTCTTGGGCTTTAGCTATCGTCACACTACCGCCAATATCTGATAAACAGTCGGCGGCTAGTAGGAGATTACTCAAACCTTTTGGATGCAAATAGCTGATATTATATCCAATCTCTAAGAACTGAGACTTATCGATTTGCTGCTGCGTTAAAAACTGAATTAACCGCACTGCAAATTCAACATTGAGCATGCCGCAGATAAGTCTCAATACTTCATGCCAGGTTTCATCTGGCCAATGCTGGCCAAAGATCTCATCCCGTAACTCCTCAAATTTCAGGCTTTGTTGCTTTTCAAAGCGTTGAACAATCTCCGAAGCACAAAAATATTCTAAAAAAGTGCGATGAACAAATCCATAAGATTCTTCCCCTAAGGTATTTTCGCCTAAATGACAGAGAATAAAGTTACGCTTGCGAAGCTGTTCAATCATTAATCGAGCAACAGGTCGAGGCTGGTCGATATTGATGCCTTTCAAGTACTCAATCAAAATATTTTCCAGTTCTGTAGCGCTGATAATATTGCCTGCTAGCCCTTGATCACTGGACTGCATATAATAAGCCACTTTTCGCAAAATCCCCTGTTTCTCCCGACAGTCAACGGTCTTCGGGTCAAGGCGGCTGTCAATTAAATGGCGTTCTACATCCCACTGATGTAGCAGCACTCGTGATGCCTGATGGTAGAGTTCAGGGCGATCTCTAGGGAGTTCTTGGTTACGGTTCAGAATCGCCATCATCGTGAGTAACAGGGGATTTCCAGCTAGCTCACGAATCGCGCTGGAATGATTGATCGCTTTCTTTAACCGATCGCGCTTGCGAATTTTGTCAGCTTCATCCTGGAAAGTCAGGTCATGCCATCGTTGGATGAATTCTTCAATTTGTTCATCCTCTAAGTCCTCTAATTTAAAATGGTAGAATTGGGCGTCTCGGAGCCGTTGAGCTTTATAGCCCACCCACCGGGAGGTGACAATCACCTTCACGTCTGGGTAATTATTGGTAAAGCGATGAATATCCGTAATCACTTCTTCCCGTTGGGCCGGATCGAACACTTCATCTAGCCCGTCAAACAAAGCAATGGCATCGCCAGATTGCAGCTTTTCATGAAGCTGCTGCTGATTCAGTCGACAGGTAATGTTGCCTGAGTGCAGGAATGAAAGAATGTCCTGGCATCTGCCATTTTGCTTATCCCGGTTGTAGACCCGCAGTTCCACCATGAGGGGAATGGCATGTCTGGACAATTGGGGCGAAGGCAATTCAGTCCACTTGTAGGCGATATATCGCAGTAATGACGACTTACCTGCCCCAGGATCGCCCAGAATGACAATGTATTGTTGAGTTTGATAATTAGGGACGTCATCGCCAGCATAGGGATTCCCCAAAACTTCTAAAACGGGACGAACAGTCTGCTCAGAGTAGATTTGCCAATGTCGCTCCGTCTCTACTTTGGGGTTTTCTAACCCATTCATCTTTTTACCGTCTGGTAACCGCCGAAAAAACTCTTTCGGGTGTTCATAGATCTGAGGTGAAAACTCCTGACATTCCCGCACATTCTGGGGAACGAACATCTTCCACAGCTTCAATTCGTTGTAGTAAACCCCTGTGGTGTCGAGGGATTCCAGATTCAAATTGCCGTACTGCTCCCGCAGGGTTTCCTGATACTTGCGCAAATCAAAATCCGGCGGAATCCCCACCAGTTGCTCAATGCCCTGGCGCATCGCTGCCTGGTTGTGCAGCGCCAGCAATTCCCGCAGGTCTGAGGAACTCCGCAGGATGCGCTTCACCTTCCGAATGTACTCCTCACCAATCCGAGCCCAGTCAAAGCCCTCCGGCAGCGCTTTTAGATTCAGCTTCCGCCAATGAACCCGAAACAGCTGATTATCGACAGTTCGGCGGTCAGGATCAAAGGCGCTCCCCAGAACCGACTTTACATCCGCATCTCTGACAAACTGCCGCAGGGGTATTTGATAAAAATCGCGAATCTCAGCCCCGGTCTGTCCCCTGAAATCCAGTTCATCTTCCACCAGTTCGATAAAGGCTTTTAGCGCTTCACCCATCGCCTTTTGCGCAGGTTCCTGATCAGCCAACCCAATGGCGTCCGCAATACAGCCCTTAAAGAAATCCTTCGTATAGTCCTCCAAACTGCCCTGGAGCAACGGCAGCAACACAGCTTTGGCGAAAAAGCCGCCCGCTTCTGTCAACCCGATCGCCGCAAGGATATCCAAAACCATGACTATCCAGAGGGTAAGCACCATTGCCCCCATTATATCTCTACTCTTGAGCGCTCGCCCGTCATCGATTCGCGGGCGGCGGCTCAGGTCGGCGACCTTGCACCTAAAAGCGACAGTGCTCTAGACAACGCTGGCTGAGCCAGGAACAAGGGCGGCTCGGTCTGGCGAACCGAAATTCCTGAGTATTAGACTTGCCATCCAGCGACTCGCCATCCATCATAGGTGTACAGCCTTAAGCCTGTGATTTCCGTAACCTTTACCCCTGACTTTGCTTAATCTACGGTGTACGCACAAGTCATCTGGGTGTCTCGAAGCCGGTTTGCCCCCCCTAACTCCCCCTTGCTAAAGCTAAGTGGCAGAACCCATCCTAGAGACTCAGCCGAAGTCATATGACACTTGACAACCTGGAATTAGGCGACCCTTCCCAGCCGCTGGGTCACCCTTCATCCCCTGACTCCACGTATGCTGCATCAGAATTACTCGATCGCCACCTCGATCGTCTGCGGCAAATCCTGAAAACCCATGCAACCGACCCGGCGCGATCGCCCGGGTCTGGCGCTGCCTTACCGGAACTACCCCCCTTAGCCCGCTTGGGCGCCCTATTCAATCTATCTGCGTTTGAGCAAACCCTGCTACTCCTCTGCGTCGGGGTAGAATTTGAACCCAACTTCCAATCATTGTGCGCCCAGGCCCAAGGCCACAGCCACCAATCCTATCCCACCTTAGGGCTAGCCCTGGCCGCCCTGCCCGGGGCTGATTGGTCTATCCTCTCGCCCCAAACTCCCCTGCGCCATTGGCGACTGATTCAGGTTGAGCCGGGAAGAATTCTAACCCAATGCCCGATTTATGTGGATCGCCGCATCCTCTGTTATTTGCTAGGGGAAGCGGCCATTGACGAGCACTTGGCTGGGCTGGTCATCCCCCTCTCGCAACCGACATTGCCTGAGGTCTTGCCCCCATCCCATTGGGCCTGCGTGGCGCAGCTTGTGGCCGCCTGGGCGACACCAGACCCAGCCCAGGGGTATCCGGTATTGCATCTCTCAGGCGCAGATGCGGCCTCCAAGGCGCATCTGGCGGTTGCCGCTTGCCAACACCTGGGGTTTTCAATCATGTCACTGGCGGCGACGGTTCTGCCCACAACCGCCCGTGATCTTAAACAGTTCCAGTTGCACTGGGAACGAGAAGCCATCTTAACCAACAGCGTGCTGTTGCTCGATTGTGATGGGGCGTCTCCCCCCGATCCAGGACGAGACGCCGCGATCGCCCTGTTCATCGATACCCTCAACCCCCCCCTTATCCTCAGCAGCAACAACCGAAAGCCCGTTCTGCGACGCTCCCTGATCACCATTGAGCTACCACCGCTGACCTTTTCAGAGCAGATCGCTCTGTGGCGAACCCACTTAGGGGAATCAGCCGATAACCTCAATGGCGAAATTAACGCCTTAGCCGCTCAGTTCCACCTCAGCCCCACCGCCATCGCCACCGCGTGTAATCAATTCAAAACTCAAAATCCATCGCCAAAAGCGCAACGTCCTACAAAATCCCCCCTTGAAGCGCCAGCCACATCACCCCAAAATCCAAAATCCAAAATCCAAAATCCCCTCTGGACCCTCTGCCGTCTCCAAGCCCGACCCAACCTGGATGATCTGGCCCAGCGGATTGAGACCGTCGCCACCTGGGAAGATTTGGTGTTGCCCGATCAGCAACGGCTCGTGCTCAGCGACATTGCCACCCATTTGCAATATCGAGCCCGGGTTTACCAAGACTGGGGCTTTGCTAACAAGGGCGATCGCGGCTTGGGCGTTAGCGCCCTGTTTTATGGCGAAAGCGGCACCGGCAAAACGATGGCGGCGGCGGTGTTGGCCAACAGCTGTCAGCTTGACCTCTACCGGATCGACCTGAGTACGGTGGTGAGCAAATACATCGGCGAAACCGAAAAGAATCTGCGGCGGATTTTTGAGGCGGCAGAAACTGGCGGCGTGATTCTCCTGTTTGATGAAGCAGATGCTCTATTTGGCCAGCGATCGGAAGTCAAAGACAGCCACGATCGCCACGCCAATATTGAGGTGAGTTATTTGCTGCAGCGGATGGAAACTTATCAGGGGTTGGCGATCTTGACCAGCAATATGAAAAATGCCCTTGATCAGGCTTTTTTACGCCGGATCCGATTTATGGCGCTATTCCCGTTTCCCGATGCAGCAGCGCGTTCAGAGATTTGGCGGCGGATCTTTCCCCAACACACGCCAACCCAAAACTTGGATTATGCAAAGTTGGGGCAACTTAAGGCGACCGGCGGCAACATCCGCAATATTGCTTTGAATGCGGCATTTCTGGCAGCCCAAACCGATCAACCCGTGAGTATGGACCATCTTCGCCAAGCGGCGCAACGGGAATATCTCAAGCTAGAAAGGCTATTGACCCAAGCGGAAATTAGAGGCTGGGAGGGGGAGGGTTAGGGGTTAGGTGTGACACAACTTGGAAGGTTATAGGGAACCAAACTCTAGGAGAATAAAAAAGTCTTTATCGTAATAGCCAGATGTATTGGCCTTTAGTTGGTATCGCCCCAACGATCCAACGGTTTTTAGCAGCCTACCGAGAGGTGTTCTG
>JAKSDM010000448.1 GCA_022360135.1 Pseudanabaenales cyanobacterium
ACAGATAAACCGTAGGGGATTGACATCACTGCTGTTCCCGGCCTATTCAACATGGCTTTGCGGATATTGTTCGCCGTAATTTCTAGTTTTCTAACAAAGGGGCTATCCGGATTCCCGACCTGAGTTTTACTGTCCATGAGCACCCGAGTACTATGACTGCGACGGATCTCATTCAGGCTGGCAATCCCAACCGCCAGCATTTTGTTAATTCCACCACTGCCGTAACGTCCCTCATAGGGATGAATTTTGATGTCTCCGGCAATTACAGTCAGGTTGTGACTAAATAATATTTGGGGCACTTCCATCGTATATTGATATTGATTTTCAATGGCGACCCTGGCCATTTCATGGATCATCGCTTTCGTACTTTGCTGGGTGATCTGAAAGTCGTTTTCTAACAATTGACAATAGCGTTCTCGACCCATAAGACCCTGAATTTCTAGTTCACTCATCAGAGGATGCGTCCCCAATCCATACAAGATCGTGACTTCTAGGCAGGGCTTGATTTGCTTCAGTTGAAGTGCGCCATCAACCAAAATACGGGCAGCTACCTGGGCCCTAGTTTTGTCAGGTAATATTAGCAATAAGCTAGATAGAATCTGATTATTTTCAAGCTCAGCTTTGGTAACCGCTTCATTCAATAAAGCCGCGCACCGTTTAACTAAATCACGCCTATCCAGAGGCTCTCGATCAATCGCCTTGGGGGTTAAAAGGTGAGAGCCTGGTGGAAGTGAAACCGGGTTTCCAGAATAACTGATGAGTTCAGTGGAAATAGTATCAATGCTGCTGGCAAAGTTGAGAATCTTAGAAGAGGATAGTGTCATTATTTACTTTGCATAGGTAGCCATTTGGGCGCAGACCTCTAGCCTGAGCCCAGACCGATAGATTTTTGCCCCTTGGGCTTGCCGACCATTCGCCCAAGCAAGATTTTCGATTAATCCGACTGGCTGCTAGAAAGAACTAGCTTCCAAATCCGATTGCGCTTAGACTAAATGCGGTGGAATCTAGGGTGAGTTGTGAGACTGCCACACTCAATGGCAGGTCAAACTCATGGCAAGCCAAATCGATGGCAGGGTAGAAATGAACGAGCAATTAGGATGAGATCGCTGAGGGTCTTTTCAGACGGTGTATCTGACAATCAGTCTGCTGTTTCTGACTGACTGACTCCTCTGGGGACGATTTCATAATTCCCGCCTAATCTCGCAGAGACACCTTTGCCAGCAATGGTTTGTCTCGGCAAAATCTGGGCAAACTGTAGTTTCAGACTTGGTCTGATTGCAGATCTACCAATTGTGATACATGCTTCATTTCTGGGAGATGTAATGGTGAATCAAGCTGACAATGGCTCACCTGCGCCGATCGATGACATACCGGAGGCTCTTCGAGAGACAGTTATCGGGACTAACCCTAATCAGCCGCACGCCTCACGATTTTGGGGAATGGTTGGCCTTGGGGCGATCGCCCTATTGGGTTCAGGCGGATTCGCTGTTTGGCGACTGTCTCCGTTCACACCCCTTGATACTGAGAAGAGCAAATCGCAAACCGCAACCCTCCTAGAAGGAGATAACCTTAATCTGCAATCAACACTGGCCGAAGACGCTGCCAGATTAGAACTTGACTCAGACACGTTGCTAGGACACCGCGCCTATGAAACAGCCCCCCTTGGGACGCTCGAATCAGTTACCGCCGATGGCGGTATTAAGCTCCGCAAAGCCGCCGCCGCAAAACTGATTGAGATGCTGGCTCAAGCCCAAACAGAAGGCGTCGATTTGCGTCCCATCTCAGGCTTTCGGTCTATTGAAGATCAGCGCCACTTATTTTTTGACATCAAAGCTGTACGGGGCGAGTCTACCACTACTCGGGCTGAAGTCAGCGCTCCCCCTGGTTATAGTGAACATCATACAGGCTACGCCGTTGATTTTGTTGACGGGTCGAGGTCAGAAACTGACTTAGAGCAGACCTTTGAAGAGACGCCAGCCTTCCAATGGCTGCAAAAAAACGCTGCCCACTATGGCTTTGAACTCTCCTTTTCCAAAAACAATCCCCAAGAGGTCGCCTATGAACCCTGGCATTGGCGGTTTGTCGGCGATCAACACAGTTTGGAAACGTTTTATAAAAATCACCCATGAACCAAACCACCCTCAACCTGATCGCCATTTCCGTCTTCGCCATCACCCTGTCAAGTCTCTTGGGGCCGATGCTCGGTTTGTCTCCTGTGGCGCCTGCGATCGCAACGGTTGGGCTGTTGGGGTTGGCGACTCTGGATCGGTTTGGCTGGGAGGGCAGAGGGGGTACATTCCTGGTAAGTTGGTTTGCCGGCCTCTCTGCGGAGTATCGGGAGCGGGTGCTACGGCATGAGGCTGGCCATTTCTTGGTGGCCCATTTGCTGGATATTTCGGTGATCAATTACACCCTCAGTGCTTGGGAAGCTTGGCGGAAAGGGTTACCTGGCCAGGGTGGGGTCGTGGTTGATGCTCAAGGACTGGAGGCGGAACTGGCGCAGGGGGGGCTCTCAACTCAACGCCTGGATCGATACGGGATTGTTTGGATGGCTGGGGTGGCGGCGGAAATACTCACCTACGGCGCCGCAGAGGGGGGAGACGACGATCGCCAAAAACTTCAAATGCTTTGGCGCCAGCTTAATCGCCCGCTGGCGGAGTATGAGGTTAAGCAACGCTGGCTCGCCCTGCAGGCGCGGACTCTAATCGAGAAACATTGGCCTGCTTATGAGGCTCTAGTGAAGGCTATGTCGAATCGCGCTTCTGTAGAGGAATGTCGCCAAGTTATTCAGCAGCGCCGAGTCGACTAGATTTTAGGGTTCATGACGGCGCGATTGCGACCTTCTGCCTTTGCTTGCAGTAAGTTTTGGTCAGCTCGATAGAGTAGACTGATCCCCTTACTGTCATCGGCTTGGATCAAACCAGAGATACCAATGCTAACCGTGAGGCTGAGATCTAAAGATTTGATCGTAAAGGGTTGATCGCTAACTAGTCTACAGAACCGCTGGCCAATGCTCAGAGCCTCTTCACAGTTGGTATTGCTGAGGAGGATGACAAACTCCTCTCCACCATAGCGAAAGAGCGTATCGTAAAATCTCATATTGTAACGTAGCCGCTCCGCTAACATCTGCAACGCCTGGTCGCCGATAAGATGGCCGTAGTTGTCGTTTACCGTCTTGAAATAGTCAATGTCGATGAGCATTAGGCTTAGGTCTAATCCCTTAGCGCGAACAGTCTTAATCTGCCGAGGCAATTCCCAGTCAAAAGCTCGACGATTGTTAATTTGAGTCAACGGATCAGTGAGTGCGATCGCCGACAATAGGTCATTGGTGATCGCCAGCTCTCGATAGCTTTGCACATGACGCAATCCCGCCCTAACTTGCGCTTCCAGCAAGCGATTCTGAGCCTCCTGAGTCGGGAATCCCTGGCGGGCGAAATCATTGTTAGGCCATTTCTGAGGCAACCACAAATAGGCGTCTGCTCCAGCCTCAAGGGCGGCGGTTGTCAGGTTAGAGATATCGACTAAAGAGGCTTTGGGGGGAAGGCCGAGGAAGTCAACTCGATCCTCCAACAAAATGCAGTAAACCCAAGCAAGCTGGCGCTGGTGCTTTAATGCGCGGCAGAATTTCCAGTTATCGGGTTGACTGGATTGGAGTAAGAGTAAGTCGGGAGGATGAGCCTCAATGAGCAATTCAGCTTCATCTGTTGATGAGACTGAGTCTACGGCCAAGGCGGCAAAGCCTCGTACACAGCCCATCAAGCTAGATGGGAAATCCCCATCTCCAACTAAAAGTACCGAAGCATTCATTCGTTGGTTTTGCAAGCTAACAGGCAGAAGTCAGACAAGCAGTACCACTCTAGTTCTTGTCATGGGTTTGATTGGGCGGTTGCTAGTTAAGTTGAGACAGCCAACGTAACCACCGGATAGACTGGACCTAGGGAGATAACAACTATGCTGGCTCTGTCAAATAGCCGGGAAAAATTTTAACTCTATCGATAGATTAGCAGGCTGTTGGGACTTTTATGGCGTCAGCTATACACCAGGGGAGGCGAGGTCGCAGGAACTTCAAAACCGTGCAGTTTTACGTAGACTGAATCTAAGCCTATATTCTTCAATAGAGAAACGTTGAATCCCAGATAGGGATTAAATCCACCAGTTTGTAAGAATAGAAAATTGTGGCTATAACTGAACCCTGCGGTAGAGGACAAACATCGGTCAAAATAGAAATCTCAGATATATATCAATTCTCGCCTGGGTTGAATACATCTCAGTGAAGGCAGAGTGTAGGGTGTAAGGTGTAGTCAATGCCAATGAAAACCGCTATAACCATGTCTAAACTAAGTCCATGTTGGGAACTGTAGCTTTGACCCTCACCCTAAATCCCTCTCCCCTAGGGAGAGGGACTTTGAATCTGACTCCCTTTCTCCCCAAGGGAGAAGGGGTTGGGGGATGAGGGTGTTTAGAATATGACACAACTCTCTAATTTGTTTATGCACTGTAGCACCGGGCGGGAAAACTCCAGGTTTCAAGTTGGACGTGGTTTATGTTTGGATCTGTAATTTTGACCCTGATCCCTTGTCTAATGGCCAACGATCAACGATCTAATGATCAATGACCAATGAATTAATGACCAATGAATTCTTGCTCAGCCAGAAAATTCCGGTTTAAGAGGATAACCTACCTGTAGATAGTTTCCTAAGTTTGCAGTCTGCTTCATTGAACTCCTATGTCCACCTCTCAGCTTCAGCCCGATCGGACCAATATTAGCGGCGCTCAAATTCGACAGAAGTTTCTGGATTTCTATGCCGCTAAAGGGCACCAAGTGCTGCCCAGCGCTTCTTTGGTGCCGGAAGACCCTACCGTACTGCTGACCATCGCTGGAATGCTTCCCTTTAAGCCGATCTTTTTGGGACAACGTCCGGCTGAGTTCGCTAAGGCCGCCACTTCTCAGAAATGTATCCGCACCAATGATATTGAGAATGTGGGACGGACAGCCCGCCATCATACCTTCTTCGAGATGTTGGGTAACTTCAGCTTTGGCGATTACTTTAAGGAGAAGGCGATCGCTTGGGCCTGGGAGCTATCGACTGAGGTGTTTGGTCTACCGCCAGAGCGATTGGTGCCGAGTGTGTTTGAGGAGGACGATGAGGCATTTGCTATTTGGCGTGACCAAATTGGGATTCCACCGCATCGCATCCAACGGATGGGGGCAGACGATAATTTCTGGACTTCGGGTCCCACTGGTCCCTGTGGACCTTGCTCTGAAATTTATTACGACTTTCATCCAGAACAGGGGGATGACAGCCTCGATTTAGAGGATGATAGCCGTTTCATTGAGTTTTACAACCTGGTTTTCATGCAATACAACCGGGATAATGATGGTCAGCTCACCCCTCTGCAAAACCAAAACATTGATACCGGTTTGGGGCTGGAGCGCATGGCCCAAATCCTGCAGAAGGTTCCCAATAACTATGAAACCGACTTGATTTTCCCGATCATTGAGACCACTGCTGAGATTGTCGGACTCGACTACCATACAAGCGATCAGTCGACTAAAACCTCGCTCAAAGTGATTGGCGATCATGTGCGGGCAGTAGCGCATCTAATTGCCGATGGGGTTGCTGCTTCTAACATCGGCCGAGGCTACGTGCTGCGGCGGTTGATTCGTCGGATAGTGCGCCATGGCCGTCTGCTCGGGATTGAGGGGCCGTTCATTGATCGGGTTGCGGCCACTGCGATCACCCTTTCGGCGTCAGCTTATCCTCACCTTCGAGAGCGGCAAGACGCCGTCAAAACCGAATTACAGCGGGAAGAGTCTCAGTTCCTGAAAACAATTGAGAAGGGGGAAAAGCTACTGGCGGACATTTTGGCGAAAAAGCCGAAGCAGATTTCTGGCCAAGATGCCTTTACCTTATATGACACCCACGGTTTCCCCTTAGAGCTGACTGAGGAAATTGCTCAGGAGCATGGATTGACGGTTGATGTCGCAGGTTTTGAAGCGGAGATGGAACAGCAACGCCAACGGGGTCGAGACGCCCATGAAACCATCGACCTAACAGTACAGGGCAGTCTCGATAAGCTGGCGGAACAGATTCATTCCACCCAGTTTATGGGCTACACCGAAGCAACCGCCCAAAGCAAAGTCGAGGCGGTTCTGGCGGATGGTGAAGCGGTTGAGTCCGCCGAAGCCGGGACTGAGGTTCAGATCGTGCTTGAACAAACGCCTTTCTACGCCGAGTCAGGCGGACAAATTGGCGATCGCGGCTGCCTCTGCAGCGATACCTGCTGGGTGCGGATTGAGGATGTCCAGAAAGAAGGCGATATTTTTGTTCACTTTGGTTGGATTGAACAAGGCGTCCTTAAGCCGGGTGATTTTGTCACCGCTCAGATTGACCAGGCTTGTCGCCGTCGGGCTCAAGCCAATCATACAGCTACCCACCTGCTCCAGGCGGCGCTCAAGCAAATCGTGGACAATTCTATCTCCCAGGCAGGCTCCTTGGTGGCGTTTGACCGTCTGCGATTTGACTTCAATTGCCCTCGCCCCTTAACTGCTGACGAACTACAGCAGATTGAAGCCCAGATCAACGCCTGGATTGTGGAAGGACATGCTGCTGAAGTAGCGGTGATGCCCATAGATGACGCCAAAGCCAAAGGCGCCATCGCCATGTTTGGGGAAAAATATGGGGCGGAGGTGCGAGTGATGAACTTTCCAGGGGTGTCCATAGAGTTGTGTGGGGGCACCCATGTCAACAACACCGCTGAGATTGGTCTGTTCAAAATTATCTCTGAGGCTGGCGTGGCTTCAGGAATCCGCCGGATCGAGGCCGTTGCCGGTCCGGCCGTTTTGACCTACCTCAATCTACGCGATCAGGTGGTGCGGCAGCTGAGCGATCGGTTCAAGGCTAAGCCGGAAGAACTACCAGAGCGGATCGCCAATCTGCAAACCGATCTCAAGACCGCCCAAAAGGAGCTAGAAGCGCTCAAGTCCGAGTTGGCTTTGGTCAAGTCCGATCGCCTTCTCAATCAAGCAGAAGCGGTTGGAACGTTTAACATTCTTGTCGCCCAACTTGAAGCAGTGGTTCCTGACGCCCTTAAGACGGCGGCTGAACGACTACTGCAAAAACTTGGCGAGGGCGCTGTCTTGCTGGGCTCGACTCCAGCCCCCGACAAAGTTAGTTTAGTGGCGGCCTTTAGCCCAGCCGTGAATCAGAAGGGGATCCAAGCAGGTAAGTTTGTGGGGGGCATCGCCAAGATTTGCGGCGGCGGCGGCGGCGGTCGCCCCAATCTAGCTCAAGCTGGCGGACGCGATCCCGGCAAGTTGGCTGAGGCTCTAGAGATTGCTAGGAAAGAGTTGCTTGACAAGCTTGGGAGCAAGTAGGGAAGTGAGATGATGAGGGGGAGAGGGGGAAGAGGAGGAGGGAGACACGAAAATAATTGAGAATAGATTATCTGAACATTCTATGTGTGGGTTTGCTAACCCCCTCAACCTTGGCTACGGTGTACACAGAGTTCGATTAGGCAGTACAAATTTTGACATTCCTCCCTTAATCCCTCTTTGCCAAGGGAGAAGATTGATATTCTCCCTTGGCAAAGGGGAGTTAGAGGATGTTAAGTCCAGTTTGAGACATTACAGATGACTTGTGTGTACACTATATCCACCTTGGGGGGAGTGATGGGATAGAGCTATCGGGGGTAATGAACGCATGGAGCAGTTCGACAATCTACCCAATGATTTGGGGACGGAGGCTCCTCAATCTGTAGAGGCGACGCTGCAGACGCTTACTCAAGATTTGAGGAATCTGCAGAAAAACATCTCTGGCCAGCTGTCTCAAGATGTGGAACGGCTGCAAAGAGAAAAAGCTCGCCTTATACAAGATATTGAGGCGCTCCAAGGGGAATATCAATCCCTGCAAACGGAGTATGAAAGCCTGCAGTCAGAGCATAAAGCGGCTCTATCGAGTCAACAGCTTGCCCAACAACAAGTCTGGGCTAAGCGATTGGCTCAGGCCTTAGCTACGCATCTACAGGCCCGTCTGTCCCACTCTCTATATCCCCCCAATGGTGATCCGGCTACTTTAGGAGCAACTCAACCCTCTCCTCATAATGCAACTGTATCCGGCTTCCATAATCCTGTGGAGAATGCCTACCAACTGCTCTCCTCACTAGATTCAACCCTAAATGGAGCCCTGCAGTCACTGCAGCAAGATCTCAACGGCTATCAGAGTTCTCTGTCCCAGCAAATCAGCCGCATGCATAGCATGGAGCGGCAGGGAGAGGCGATTTTAGAAGCCTTAGTTAACCGCCTTAGCCAGCAACTCCAAACTGAATTGGCGAGACCTCAGACGCTTAACCCGCCTCTATCAGAGAATGGTTATGACGGGGTATTACCGCACAGATTGCCCCATCCCAATATACAAACTCCCACCCCAACCTTACCTCAGCCTCAGCCAAGACAGCCTCAGGCAAGACAACCTGAAGTGCGTCCAAGCGCCTTAGGGCGTCCTCAAGCTTCCCCTTCCCCATCTGCGCTCAAAAAAAAGGTTGGCGAGTTATCCAACATACAGAAGGGGCTGATACTGATTATTTTCTCGACGCTGGCGCTGTCCATTCACAACGTGTTGGTTGGCGTCATCGGATACGGAGGGCGCATCTTTGGACTCTTGCCAATCGACAGCGTACTGCAGCTCAATTTTCCTAACTCCTTGCTGCTGCTCTGGTTGCGGATGGTGATTGTATTGCTCCTGACGCCATTAATGGCGTCTCGGCTTTATCCCCCCGTTTGGCGAGATATTCGCAGGTTTTTCGCCGCTAGACATCGGCGTTCCCTGTTTCAGGTGATTGGCAGCGGCTGTTTCTTGTTTTTGTCCCAAGTCTCAATTTACATGGCAATTTCTGAGGTGGGTCCAGGTGTAGCGGTGACGTTGCTGTTTATGTATCCGCTGATCACGGTGCCGCTGGCTTGGTTTGTATTTGGCGATCGCCCAACCCCACTAAGATTTGTGGTCATGATCGCGATCTTAATGGGCGTCGTTTTTACTGCATTGCCTGGAACTAACAGTGATTTCTTGGATGGCGGCGTATATATTGCTGGGATTGTCATGGCGCTCTTTTCCGGCTGCACCTTTGCCCTTTATCTGATATCGATGAAAATGAGCGCTGGGAAACTTCATCCGGCGCCGATGATGCTGTTCCAATTCGCTACCATATTCTTACTCACTAGTCTACTTTTGGTCATCCGTCCCTTCGGTGGTCAAGTCGTTCAACCCGCTAGCCTGCCTGCCTTAGTGGTCAGTGGATTTCTGCTTGGGGGGCTGACCCTTTTGGGTTATCTTTTCGGAGACTATGGCATGCGCTTAATGGGAGCCGCCAAAGTCAAAGCCGCTGCAATCGCCGCCGGTGTTCCTGTCATAACTGCTATCCTGGCGATCGTCATTACTCCGGGTGAAAAATCAACCCTGGAAATTGTTCAGTGGGTGGGTGTTATCCTGGTCACCATAGGAGCTATCGCCCTTGAATTGGAACAGATGGCGGCACAGCAAAAAGCCTCCAAAAAAACGTCTAGACGCTAGCGAGACTCAGGTTTCATGCCCGCTCGATTTGAGACCTTGTCAGAATCAAGTTTTTCAAACGGAGAGGGAGGGATTCGAACCCTCGTTAGAGTCACCCCTAAACAGCATTTCCAGTGCTGCGCCTTAAACCGCTCGGCCACCTCTCCAGAGGATAAAAA
>JAKSDM010000847.1 GCA_022360135.1 Pseudanabaenales cyanobacterium
AAAAGTAAAACGCTCAAGACTAAAAAGAAAGGCAAATATAGTGCTTTTGGGATATTATTTCAAGGTGTTTTTATTGAAAACTATATCCAGTTGCATCAAATACAATATCCCAATTATCAGTCCCACGAGGCGTCAGAACGATCCCTGAGATTAAGAGAGAAGTATTTTCCAAAATTGTCGGCGGTGATCGTCAAAGTAAACTCTGCTAATGACGACATCATCAGAAATGTCTACTTCGGCACCTATCACCCAGGGTTGGATATTAAGCTGCATGTGAACAACCACCCCCATATGAATCGCGGCTATCTAGGACTGATTGTGCCAGCCGGAGATGTGGCGATGCAAATATGCCACGACAAGCTGTTTTGGCAGGAAGGCGAGTTTATGGTTTTAGACCACAGCTATCCCCACTGTCCCCATAACTATACCGATCGCGACAGAACCGTCTTGATCGTAGACTTCTTTAAGCCAGACATGTCCAGAGAGCAGGCGATCAAATTTGAAACAGAGCTAGTGACAAAACGGATGCAGGATAACCCTTACAGCCTAGGGGTATTTGGTAAAAGCGACCAAGCCAAAAGAGAAGATTTCATTCAGTATGGGTTAGCTCATCAGTTAGAATGGGACAAAGCCTTGCAGGTCAATCGTGTCTGACGCCGCCATTCTGGACAAAGTTATCAAAAATGTGCGCGTAGTTCGCCCCAAGCACGAGGCGGTCGAACGGTTAGATCTGGGAATTAAGGATGGCAAATTTGCTTGTATTGAACGGGACATCAGTCCTGATCGGGCAAAAGACCTATTAGACGCTCAAAACCTGCTGGGTTTTCCCGGGGTGATTGACGCCCACATGCACATCGGCATCTATCAACCGCTCGACCAAGACGCCCTTACCGAAAGTCGGGCGGCGGCGATGGGCGGGGTGACGACTAGCCTGAATTATATTCGAACAGGTCAATATTATCTGAATAAAGGCGGGCCGTATAAGGCGTTTTTTCCAGAGGCGCTATCGCTGTCGGCAGGGAAGTTTTTCGTTGACTATGGCTACCACATTGCCCCGATTAGCGGCCAGCATATTGACGAAATGCAGTGGCTTTTCGACCAGCACGGTGTCTCGTCATTCAAAATTTTCATGTTCTATGGCGGCTATGGTCTGCATGGGCTCTCAGATCAGCAAAACCTGTTCTTGATGATCAACAAAGAGGAACGGTACGATTTCGCCCATTTTGAATTTATTATGCGGGGCCTGACCAAACTTAGGGAACGCTACCCCGAAGCAAATGATTTCATTAGCCTCAGCCTGCACTGCGAAGTGGCTGAAATCTTGAGCGCCTATACTAAAATTGTCGAGGGCGATCGCACTCTGACCGGCCTCAGAGCCTACAGCGCCGCCCGGCCGCCCCATTCCGAAGGGCTTGCCATTTTTATCGCCGCCTATTTAGCCCACGAGACCAACTGCGCCAATATCAATCTGCTCCACCTCAGCTCCCGCAAAGCAGTCGAGGCAGCGCTGATGATGGATGCGGCCTTCCCCCATATCAATTTCAAACGGGAAGTGACGGTGGGTCATTTGCTCCTGGATGTGGATGCGCCCACAGGCAAATGGGCTAAGGTCAACCCACCTATTCGCCCCCGAGCCGATGTGGACTATTTATGGCAGACCGTATTGAACGGCCAAATTGATTGGATCGTCAGCGACCATGCTTGTTGCTCGGCTGAGCAGAAAGCGAGTCTCAAAGACCCCGACAACATCTGGCTGGCGAAATCCGGTTTCGGCGGCACGGAATATCTTCTCTCTGGTGTATTTAGCGAAGGCGGCAAGCGTGGCTTATCCTATCCTCGCATGGCTGAGTTGTTGTGCTGGAATCCGGCGCAGCGCTTTGGATTGTTAGAAAAAGGCGATATTGCGATTGGTTACGATGCCGATTTAGTCCTGTTAGATCCCAATGAATCCTTTGTGGTCCGGGCCGAGGACTCTGAATCCCAGCAGGGCTATTCGCCATTTGAAGGACTGGAGTTGACGGGGCGAGTCAAGCGGACATTTTTGCGTGGCAATCTGATTTACGACCAGGGAGAGATCATCGGATCCCCCTCTGGGCGGTATTTGAAACGGCCCTATGGGGTGGGGCTGAAGGGGTAGGATGAAGGCAGAGGAGGAGGGGGAGATGGGGGAGATGGGGGAGATGGGGAGATGGGGAGATGGGGAGATGGGGAAGCCGTTGCATGCAATGGATCTAAACCATGTCCAACTTGAAACCTGGACTTTCCCTAGAATGTCATGTCGAGTGGAGCGAAGTGGAATCGAGACATCTCAGACTTTAGCGGGAGATTGAGATTCCTCGCTAAGCTCGGAATGACACTTGGTCTCATTGAAATTTTCAATGCACAG
>JAKSDM010001311.1 GCA_022360135.1 Pseudanabaenales cyanobacterium
ACCAAATATTCCCTAACTCTAGAGAAAAATCGGGCAAAACATCTTCGCCTGATAAGATTGCTGGATTTTGCAAGATTTTGACGGATTGTGGCAAGCGGTAAATGGCCACTCGTTTTAATTCAGGATCGATTAACCATCCCAGGCGGGCGCCGTTAGCCTGATATTCTTCCATCTTGGCCTGTAGGTCTTCCCAGGTGTCGCTGGGGGAAAGGAGTTCGATGACGAAGTCTGGACACAGGGGTAAAAACCGCTTGCGCTGCTGCGGGCTGAGGGCGTCCCACTTGGCTCGGGTAATCCAAGCGGCGTCGGGGGAGCGATCGGCTCCGTTGGGGAGCTTGAAGCCGGTGGAGGAGTCAAAGACAACGCCTAATTTGGTTTGGCGGTTCCAAAGAGCCAGCTCCAGGTTGATATCGGAGTTCCGTTTGCCCGTCTCACCGCCAGTGGGAGCCATGATTACAAGTTCTCCGGTAGCAGTGCGCTCTAGCTTCAATTCTGGATTTTTGGCGCACAGATTATAAAACTGTTCGTCGTTGAGGCGAATAATGGGATTGAGGTTTAGTGTAAGGCCGGACATGGCGTACTGAAGATCTCTAAAGCAACTTTAACTAACCTCAGTCGTTACTCGCCAGCTTTTTGTTTCAACAAAGTGATCACTTCTTCAGAAAGCCACAAGCCAGCATCCTGGAGACGTCTGAGGCAATCGCCCGCCGCTGGAATGATTCCCCCCTAACTCTTTTGGCGGAAAAGTTGATGAGATAATCTTGGCCATGCAGCCCGGTACGTTGCGGGAGCGGCAGAAGCCAAGGTCTGCGATCGCACAGACGATTACCTCCAGTCTTTAACTCCTACAAGTCAAGTTTCGCTGTTCTCTTCCGTTGTTGACTGGAAGTCAGCACCTGAACGGACTCAAAAAATCCCTCCTGGACATACCTGACTCCAGGAGGGACATAAGCAATTTCGCCCATACTCAGTGGCGTTACAGATGTGATTTTGCTTACCGCGTCTCTTCCCATTCTTACGAATATGACTTGACTGACATTCGGGACATTGCATGGTGATGCTTCCTCTTAATTCCTCCCTCAATTATGCAACGCCTGAAAACGCGATCGCCGATCTAGAAAATGAGTATGCAGATCCTGTAACTGAGTACGCCGATCTAGAAAATGCGATCGCGGATCTTGAAAATGAGTACGCCGATCCTGTAAACGAGTACGCGGATCTTGAAAACGCGATCGTGGATCTTGAAAATGAGTATGCAGATTCTATAAATGAGTACACCGATCTTGAAAATGCGATCGCAAATCTTGAAAATGCGATCGCCGATCCTGTAAATGAGTACGCTGATCTTGAAAATGCGATCGCTGATCAAGCAATCGTGATCGCCAATAAGTAGGTAGGGCTTAAAAGACTATGTTAAATTGAATTCTGTAATATCGCCAAATCCCTTAGCTGTCAAAGGATTTCAGTCTGATTTACATTCGGTTACATAGCTGAGTATTTCAGACCCCACCTACTTATTGGCTAATTGAAAACTATGGCTAACGTTGCCCATCACCCGCCGCAGATAACCTCTTTCGGCGGTCGGTGTGCATGGGCGTTGTTAGGCTGCGATCGCTTGTTTCAAGGAATTTATGAGCATGGTGCGTTCCCAAAAATCTATCGGTAGGGTAGTAGGAGTTGCAGTGGGGAACGCACCCTAAAAGATCGGCGATCGCACTAGGATTTATAAGTCTTGACGCGAGAGAAGGGAACAAAACGCCGCTATCTCCTCATATTCTTCAGAATCCCATCCTGAATAATCCAGATACAGGTAACAAGGAAGGTGCCCTTTAGGTGCTTCAGAGTTGAATGCGAGTTGCGGATTTGTCAACCACTCCCCCCCTTCTGTTTGCCACCCTACAATAGTTCCAAATTGGCCCCATTCTTTACCGCTTCCTTCGGGGCTACCACAAGCTTGCCAGATTTTCTTCTGAACGCTGAAGCCAAAGCGACCGTTACTGTATTTCACCCAAAGTTGATCAATAATGCGTAGATCCTGGCGGGGGAAGTTATTGATATCTTCTCTATAAAAAAGATGATCTTCTTGTTGATTTATCGCCTTGCACATACGAGTAACGGTTTCTTCATTGGCTGCTTTCCAGTTCCTAGCCTTCAGCAAGTCTTGCAGTCGGGTATAGTCTCCTCTCTCGGAGACTAGTTTATCTTCTTCCGATACATCTTGGATAGAATTATATTGGGAAGCAACCTCTAGTTCAGGAAAATGTCCACTAACTTTTTTGAAGAATCTATCAGGTGGTAGTTTGCCACCAGTTACATCAGCCATTTGAATAGATGCAACATCCAACCAGCGCTTGCCTTCTAATAAAATAGGAAAGATGGGTTTTTGTAACTCTGAAGCATAGATCAATTCATTTTGAACCCATCGAGACTTGAGGGAGCGAGGAGACATGACTAGCAGAAAAACCTGACACTGTTCGAGATGTTCTTCGATTACACGGTTCCACATCTCACCATGATCAATTCGCTTATCCCACCATACCGGCAATCCTCGTTCTTCAAGAGCCTTCTTTAGCTTGCTGACATAGGCTTGGTCTTGGCGGCTGTAGCTGATAAAAATGAAACTCATCTTTCACCTATAGGTTACATTGTTGGCTTTACCGCAGCACCGACTAGCTATATAGCAGTTTTCATTTGCATTGACTAAATCCTGCATCCTACGCCCTGTACCCTGCCTTCCAGAGATGTATTCAACACAAGCGAGAATTGCTATAAACTTAATCCCAGATACAATGCACCATCTACTCATTACGTTTTTCTACATTATGTTTTTATAAGTAGTGCATCATGCTGTGCGATTACACACCCTCCAAGATCGGCGTTCGCACTAAAACTGTCAGATCTATCAATGTGTGAACGATCTCCTGGCCTCTCAACTACCTAGCCTAGATTTATTTCATCAATATTATCCATAAATTTTGTAGAGTGACACCTAACAAGTTATTAGATCTACTTTGTCAGTCTATCTCCCCCAAATGAGCTGAATATACTGATAGCTCGCAGCCTATCACACCAAAACGGATGCTTATAGTGCAAACTATCCATATAATCCGCTCATATTGGGTGGATATATTAAAAGCTTCAGCATAGTTCCCCATATGTCCTTAACACATCAGAAGGCTTTGAGATGCAAGTAGGACATACGTTTTTTCTGCTATGGGGCCATATAGGAATAACTTCAGGGGAATGTGAAGAGTCCTGAAAAGCACACACAGAGATAAAGTATGAAGTTATTTTTGAATGATCCCTAAGCGTAGGAAGATACAGCGGTTTTCATTTGCATGGACCACACCCTGCACCCTACACCCTGTCTTCACCAAAATGTATGCCACACAAGCTAGAATCACTAATGGAAACTCCTCTAAATCTTTTAAGAAAACGCACTTCAGATAACTGGCTTGTGGGTCAAGATGCTCGGGCGTTTCTTGCCCTAACGGCAGCATTCGCTCAACAATTTTCTGACTTTACCCCCCAGAAAATCCTGATTGCAGAGCCCGATCCATTGCGTTTTCTGGCTGGTTTTATCGCGGCTTGCTCAACTGTGCCCCAAGTTTTTCTGGGTAACCCGGCTTGGGGAGCGTCGGAATGGCGGCAAGCGTTTGCGTTAGCCAATCCAGACTGGGTTTGGGGAAATTGTCTATCTGTTCCAACCTATTCGCCCAGTCTGCGATCGCCCCCACCAAGCCTTGCCGACAATCACCCTGATCGCTTAATTATGATTCCCACCGGGGGATCTTCGGGAAATATCCGGTATGCGATCCATAACTGGCAGACCTTAACCGCCTCAGTCGAGGGATTTCGGCAATATTTTCAACTAACTATAGTGAACTCTATTTGTGTCTTGCCGCTCTACCATGTCAGCGGTTTGATGCAGTTTATGCGCTCTCTGCTCTCTGGCGGTCGGTTACTGATGATGCCGTTCAAAGACCTCAAATTGGGTAATGGCTGCCCGGTTGACCCGGTTGAGTGCTTCATCTCATTAGTGCCGACTCAGTTGCAATCCCTGCTCGATGATGCAGCGTTGGCAAGTTGGCTATCTCGATGCAAAACCGTTTTGCTGGGGGGCGCCCCCAGTTGGTCTGAGCTAATTGACCAAGCCAGATTGAACCACATTCCCCTCGCTCCTTGCTATGGTATGACCGAAACCGCCTCGCAAATTGTCGCCCTCAAACCCGAAAGATTCTTAATCGGGGATAACAGTAACGGCCAAGTTCTGCCCCATGCAACTGTCAAGATTTTGAATTCACACGGAGAAAACTTAGCTCACGGCCAAATTGGCCAGATCGCCATCCAAGCCGCTTCGCTGGCGCTTGGGTATTATCCTGAATTCTTTTCAGAGTCTGGGGTTTTTCAAACCGATGATGCCGGTTTTTTCAATTCACAAGGCCGCTTAAATCTGGTGGGCCGTCTCAGCGACAAGCTGATCACGGGGGGGGAGAATGTTTTTCCGGCTGAGGTTGAATCAGCGATTCGATCAACCCATTTGGTTAACGATGTTGCCGTAATTGGCTTGCCGGATCGCTATTGGGGACAAATTCTGACGGCTGTCTATGCACCGCATCACTCAACGATCTCCCCGCAGCAAATTGACGAGGCCATCCAGACTAAAATAGCCCGGTTCAAACGACCCAAGTTGTGGATACCCGTGGAGAGATTACCCAGAAATGAGCAGGGAAAAGTAAACCGCAAGGCGCTTCAGCAAATTGCCGTCAGATGGCGGCAAGCTAATTCTACCCATGAGTCCTCTACCCATTAGTCTATGATTGGGTCAGCTTTGCATTGGACAAGGCGCGCCACAATCGCTAACTTCTCTTCTTATGTCACTCTCTCGGACTCCTCTCTACCCACTCTCTCTAGAACTCAACGCCCGGATGACTGAATTCTCTGGTTGGGAAATGCCGGTTCAGTACAGCGGCATTAAGCAAGAGCACCAGGCGGTGCGGCGACAGGCGGGGATGTTCGACATTTCTCATATGGGCAAGTTTAAGCTGCAAGGAGCCGACCTGGTTGACCAACTGCAAGGTCTGGTCCCCTCTGACCTCAGCCGTTTGCAGACGGGACAGGCGCAATATACGGTGCTGCTTAACCTGGAGGGAGGCATTGTGGATGATCTGATTGTTTACTATCAGGGGGTCGATGCCGAAGGTCAGCAACAGGTCTTCATTATTGTCAATGCGGCGACTACCGATAAGGACAAGGCTTGGTTGCTGGCGCATCTGGATCAAACCCAGACGATGTTTCAGGATGTGTCTAGGGATAAGGCGTTGATTGCTGTACAGGGTCCCGAGGCGGTGGCTAAGTTGCAAACTTTGGTGCAAGAGGACCTGGCTCAGGTGAAGCGGTATTGGCACCTGCAAGGGACGATTCTCGGCAAACTGGCGTTTTTGGCTCGGACTGGCTATACCGGAGAAGATGGGTTTGAGGTGCTAGTTGATCCGGAGGTGGGGCAAGCGGTTTGGCGATCGCTCTTAGACCTCGGCGTTACCCCCTGCGGCTTAGGCGCCCGCGATACCTTGCGGCTGGAAGCCGCGATGGCGCTCTATGGTCAGGATATCAGCGATACCACAACGCCTCTGGAGGGGGGCTTAGGTTGGTTAATCCATCTAGACCGCAAAGGGACTTTTATTGGGCGATCGGTGCTGGAACAGCAAAAGCAGGATGGGGTAAAGCGTCGTCTGGTGGGCTTACAGATGCAAGGACGCCATATTGCTCGGCACAACTATCCAGTGCTGCACCAGGGTAAGTCAGTGGGTATTGTCACTAGCGGTACGCTTTCGCCCACATTGGGATATGCGATCGCCTTGGCTTATGTTCCAACCGATTTGGCAAAGGCAGGAACTTCTCTAGAGATTGAAATTCGCGGCAAAGTCTACCCCGCTGAGGTGGTAAAACGCCCATTCTATAAAGCCAAAAAGTAGATGACGCCCTCTGGTCCTCAGCCTATTTTGGCAGTCCGCATCATCGGTCGCTTCTGGGCAGACTTGGGTGATATTAGAAAGCCCACAATAAGGAAGTAAGGGTGACTCAAGCCAATCATCAAAAAGCTGATCTCCTGACTGAGGCCAAGATCGAGCTAGGCTCTCTGATGAAGCTGATAGCTCAGTTTTTTCTAGGTGCATTGGTAATCTTAATTTTTACAGGGGGCAAACCATCAGGCTTTACAGTGGGGCTAAGCTTCTTTTCTGGCGTTATATTTCTTGCTTGGAAGGAAAAAGTAAGGCTAACTGAGTTAAAACAGAAGACTGAAAATAATTCTTTAATTATTAATTCTGAAAACAAATCTAGATCACGAGTCCTA
>JAKSDM010000532.1 GCA_022360135.1 Pseudanabaenales cyanobacterium
ACCAATCCCGTTGCACACCGACCGCATCGAGTTGGTTGGTTAAATCCGAAAGGTTACTAGCGGCGGGTAAACGGGGTCGTCAGCTGGCTCCGCACAGAGATACTGCAATGATATAGAACCCATTTGAGATCTCTAAGGAGCGGCTGCAAGCCTCTTGAGCATTAGTCTGACGAAGCATAGATTGAGCTGAGCTGTGGCATTGGACAACGTTCTCTCAAAATTCTTAACTAAGCTCTTGCAGCGCTCCATCCAAGCATTGGAACGCTCCACCACCCACCGGGCGACAACGGGTACGAAGCTAGTTTTACCCGAAGCCACTTTCTCTGCTTTGGAGGGTTTCGGCGACAGCTCGAATTTGATTTTCTGCATGATTTGGGGATACTCCGATTCGAGTTCCTCCTTCAACTTGTCTGGGTGATATCCGTTATCTAACATGATGGTAATCTTCGGAATGTTTACAGGCTTTGCCCGAAAATAGTCCATGTTTTGGCTTAACAGCTCAATCAAGCCATCATCGTCGGAAACGTTCGCTGGGGTGCAGAGCGTGAAGAAGGGAAACCCTAGTGTATCAACGGCTAGATGCCGTTTTATCCCATTCGTTGCTTTGTAGAAGCAAAAGCCTTTTGAGTCCACACTGGCATTGCAGGTATTCTTCACTGCCTGTGAGTTAATGATGATTAATGTTGTCCATTTAGGTTTTTTTTTAACCTGAGTCCGCACCTGCTCATGCAATATCATCATCAGGGTTTCAATAGTCCCCGCATCCCTCCACTGTTTGTAGTGCCAGTAGACCGTTGAGTAAGGGGGCAGATCTTTAGGTAAGTCCCCCCAATTGCAACCATTCTTGAGGCGATAGAAGATGCCGTCAATAATTGCTCGATAGCTCCACTCCAGGGGACGAGTCTTTTTCTTCGGGGGCAACACTTCTGGCAACAGAGGCTCGAGGATTTCCCATTCTGAATCAGTCAGACTGCTTGAATAGACCATGGTACTTGGAGTAGATGCTACCTGGTATTTTCGCGTAAAAGCCCAAAGATCTCAAATGGGCTCTAGATTGGCAGGAAGCTGCACAGCACGCATGTGAACAATTATTCCCTCAGGAGGTGATCGCTAGCTTCGTGGGTGAGATGAAACGAGTGCGTCCTCTGCTTGCAGAACTAGGCTATGAGATCACCATTTCTCCCATCCCTGTCGCAGCTTGAGACTGGCTTGAGGCTGGTGCAAGATTTGAGAATCACAAATTTGGCGGCGATTCAACACTGACAGCGTCTGTCCCAACGCTACAATCAAGTCGCCAAAGCGACAGATGGACAGTGCTGAAACTTACTTGAGAAAAATCACGTCTCATGCTATAGGAAGCCTGCTTTGTAAGCTTGACAACAGCATCCAGAACGATTAAATCAGGCCAAATCAAGGGCATCGCCATTTTAGCCCTCGCTTGCCTTAGAGAAATATGGTAAAGACGAAGATTGAAATTAAACAAGAACTCCGTCGCCGACTGCAAAAAGCCCTTAACTCGGCAAAACAATTGCCTCCCACCCATTGTCGCAATGAGATTAGAGAACAGCTCACTGCTATCCAGGTATACTGTCACGCGATCGAAAAAACGTTTATTTTTGTAGAACAACGAATAACCTGTAACCAGTACGGATTAGGAGGGAATCCCCAGGAAAGGGCCACGTTATTTCGAGGTCCCAATGAAGACGCCTCAGTCGCAATCTGCGTTACTGACAAGGGTTCCTTACTGCATCGAAACGACTGCCCCTGGGAAATTTACAGGGATGCTGGAGACATCAACCCAAAGCAATGCTTGATAGTTAAGTTGGCGGGATAAGCCCGATAATTTGCGCCTAGAGACGTTGCATGCAATGTCTCTACACATCGTTGGCGTCTTCAAAAAGTGTTAACCGAACAGTGTTGTCACCCGCTCTGGATCGCGTAGGGCATTTCTCCCTCTAGGCATTTATTTTCAAGCCGCTCCCTTATCTCTCCGCTGCTTCTTTTTCCCTTGGATGAGTACGCCAGCTCCCAATACAAAAGACATACCGAGCACGGTTGAAGGTTCTGGAACAGCCGAGATTTGGCCTCGTAATTCTCCTGGAAAGCCGGTGGGAGTATCAAACTCAACGGTATGAACCTGGACATAAAGCTGACCGGCGAATAATTCATCCAGGAAAGCAGTGAGGGGTTTGGTCTCATTGGGATCCGCCAATCCATTACCGTTTAAATCAACTACATCGCTATCGTTCCAGATTCCACTCAAAGCGCCTGTTGCAAAGTTGATCTTGAGGTCGCCGTCATCCTCACTAGGAAGACCAAAAATATTCAACACATGAGGGCCATTGGCTCCAGGCGCAGCGACATGCAAGTGAATCTTGGTCACATCTTGCGGCTGCGTCCGTTCCGATATATCGGACTTAAGAGTTAACCCATCCAGTTGGATAAAATACTCTAGCGCTGTCTGGTCATCGTTAAGTGTAAAGGTTGCGAATCCGCCTGCACTGGATGGAGTAGACGGA
Organism: Pseudanabaenales cyanobacterium; assembly: GCA_022360135.1. GTDB lineage: Bacteria > Cyanobacteriota > Cyanobacteriia > Phormidesmidales > Phormidesmidaceae > JAKSDM01. The sequence continues at coordinate 2,520 of JAKSDM010000532.1, forward strand.
ACAACCTGTGAACCCTCTAGGTTAGCTCGAAAAAGGGTTGCCGCCGTTGCCGCGTTAACTGTTCCCAGAGTTGTGAGAAATACCAGGCCAGCCAGTAGCTTTTTCATCAATGTCTCCTTAATCCTGAGGTAAGCTAACATAATCTAGCCTAGTGACATCAAAAGGCAATTCGTCAAAATTGATACATGAATTAATCTATTTGCCAGGGTATTCACCCAAGTCAAAAATGTTCTGACTGGTCCAGGAGACAGGAGTCCGCTTTAGATTGGATTCTGGATTCTGTAGGGCTGCACCCTTCTCGGAGAGTATGCGCTTAAATAAGACGCCTTGCTCTGCAAAAACAGGGACGTTCAGATTACGCCCCTGCCATAAGAAAACGAACCTTAGAATTAAACCAACGATGCTTTCCCAAATCAGTTTCGTCGAGTGATTTGGGTTCTGTCAAAAGACAGGCTGTCAAACGTTTCACTTTGCAACGTTTAGGGGATTTCCAGGAACAAAAATACCAGCACTGCGGTGGGTTACGCTTCGCTAACAGTTCGTAGCCTACTCTATCTTACACCTAGCCTGTTTGCCTCCTCCACCGACAAAGCGTCAAGCCCCCCCGACGAAATCCAACAAAACCATTGGGCAGGTCTGTTGCCAACAAGGGAAAGCGCTGATTGAAAAGTTAATCTTGTTCGCTCACGATTGTTGGCAGCAGGGTGAGACAGCAACCGACGCCTTTAGCAAGTTGTTCGCCAAACAAAATAAGGAAGTGGCTGCCTAAATCAGCTTGATGACAACATCGACTCTATTTTTCTACCAGGAGCGTACAGGGCTAAAGTAAATCTATTCCTTTTCACAAGGGTTTCGGGGCTCAAAAACGCTATTTCATAATAATTTATTACGCTTCCAGGCCATCTCCGGGGGCGCCTCCGGCGATGAGTTTAGCTCTGACTTACTGACCGTGGGTATTTTGCCAATTGGCTATAGCCGTTGTGACATCAGTTGGTAGATTCTGTATCTCTTGTCCTCCCTCGGTGTATTCAGCCATATCTTTATCACTCAACAACTTGACTTCAATAGTATTATTTGCTTCGTCTAACAGGAAGATGGCTTGCCCCTCATCCCCTTGACCCAGCACATAAAAGACGCTCTCCTCTTTGGAGACTACCCCCGGTGTAGTCATATTTTGGACAAA
>JAKSDM010000645.1 GCA_022360135.1 Pseudanabaenales cyanobacterium
GTGGTCTCGTCTGGCCACTTCTCCGCCAGGGCCTGAAGCGCGGCGCGGCGGGGGACTGCGTTCTCATCCTGGACGGCGCGTTCGGCAAGCAGGGTGCGGGTGGTCTCGTCCAACCAATTCTCTGCTAGCACCTTAAGTGCTGCGCTGCGCCACTGCCAAGAGCCATGTGTTGCGATCTTCTTCAAAATCATCTGTGAATCCCTGTCTTCAAGAATCTTGCTATGCGCCTCCAAAATACCTTGGCAACATTGGTACGACATCGCACGGTGTTTCATTATCATTCGTAGAGCACGTTTCCGATCACGAATTATCAGAGCGATGACAAAGACTCTAATCGGCTCTTTGCTACGATCTTTCCAGATGTGTTCAAGCCCAAAGAGTTCTTCGTCGGACAGATGTGGTAAGACCATGTCGATTGCTTGGCGGCGCACTTGAAATAAGCCAGCTTTGGTAGCGTCGATCAGATGGGATTTCACTGCAGCACCAAGTTGGCCCAATGCTTCGAGTATCTCTAACTGGGTTTTGGCGGGCACACGGGAACCTACACGGAAGGCATCAAGTGTACTCTCAACTGCTTTCTTGAACATGCAGAGTGTCTGTGGTTTGAGTTCTGCCACCCCGCTAATATCGTTGACAATATTTGCGCATAACGCCACAACGGGCGCACGGGTGTTAATCTTCTTGCCTCGGTTGACTAACAACCATGCGATGTAGCGATCCACCTTCTCATCAGACTCCTTCGCCCATTGGCCACCAAGCAGTTGCAACGTCTCAAACCACTTCGCCAGTCGCAGCCGCGACTGAATGATCTCCGCTACGTTATCGAAATCCATGTTCGACAACTGCCATGCAGCCAGGTATTCCTGAAAGGTCAAATGCACGAAGCGGTAGTTCTGGGCTCGGCGACTGACCAATAGTCCGCTGCGCAATTCCTGACGGTCCAGAAACAATTCGGCGCGGGCGGCTGCCTGTTCATTGGTTTCGGCCCCTTGATCGATAAATCGCGGCGTCAGCAGCTTGATCACGTCGGCTTTTGTCGCCTCGTCGCGATCGCCGTCCTGACGGAGAATGTGTAGGGCGATCTCCGCAAACCGCTTCCGTACCCAGGCCCGTTCCTCGTGAATTTGCTCCTCCCGCTGCTCATCCAGCGCAGTCACCTTGCGACTGAGTTGGATGTGTTCTGCCTCCTTGCGCTGGCCCAGCAGAACATCTACGCATTCGTCGTATAGATCAACGGGCTGTTCGGACAGTCGTTTGCGGTTCCAATGCACGATGGCGATTACGGTCAATAGCAGAGGATTGACAGCTAGGGGTCGAATGCGATCGCTGGTTTCGATGCCCCGAGAGAGACCCTCGAATTCCCGAGCGGCTTCACTTCCCGCCGTCTGCACATCGTCGGGTGGAATGCGGAACAACAAGGCAACCCAATTCCGAATGAACTCAGCGCGGTCGTTAGCGTCGAAGGGTTGGATGTCGCAACGGGTGAATTCCCCCTTTAGGATTGTATCGCCCGTGTAGGCCCGAATCCGTGATGTGACAACGAAGCGGTTGTCGCCATATTGCGCCACGCAGTCCTCCAATAGTCGGCTGACGGCTGACCGCCCCGCATCGGTGGGAACTTCATCCAAGCCGTCGAACAGCAGGCAGCAATTGCCCGATTCCAGCAGTTTTCCGACCTCGTCGGTGGAAATGGAAAAGTCGCAGGCGGCCAGGCGCTCGACAATAAATTCCACCAGCGTATTCAGCCGTACCTGTTTCTTTTGCTTTAGGAAGTCGGCTAGATCCCAGCAGGATAGGAAGATCGGTACGGGTAAGGAAGTAGACAGAGCTTTTCCAAAGCAATACTGGAATTGCTCGTCAGGAAGGATTGAGCCAGCATCAAGGCGATGTACTTCAGAAAGGTTGACTTTCCACTGCCTGGATCGCCGACAATCACCAGTTTGGGATACCGGAGCAGGGCTGTCTGGATATCAATCGGGCCGCTTTCATAAGCCTCAGTTTCTTCTGGGGCGTCTTCGTCGAACATGACCCGCAGGCGCACATAGATTTCTTCCAGGGGGATGTCAAATGTGCGATCGTTGTCAATGCCGGCGATGTCGAGGCGGTGAAAGTCTCGTTCGATATTCTCGTAATAGCTGCTAGGCGGCGATAGAGTCGTTATTGAAGCTTTTGTCGTAGTTGTTCGCTTGGGAACCCAAGGTCTTGCCGGATCGGCAAGCCAACGGTTCAGATCATTCTCAAAAACGTCTCGGAAACCTGCCGGGCCAGGATACTTGATGCTGAACACCGGATTGTCAAAGTCTTTCATGCGTTGCTGGAAAGCCAGCACTTTCTTCCATTGCTCCAGGGCTTTCAAAGCTTCATCTGGATCGGTTGGTATCGCCAATGTGTCAATCTTGCGAAAGAACCATTTGATCTTCGGGAATCCATGCTTCTGATGGCTTTCCATCGCCCAGTTGAATTCTTCCTCGGTTCCCGATTCCGCCTTACCCGATGGTGAGCCAAACCGCTGTCCCATAATGCCAACGACCAAAGCCAGGGGAACCGCGATACTTCTCCAACGTTTGCTGGGTAATCAATTCCTGTGGGCGGCCAACACCGATTATCGAGTAGTTCTCCCAGTCCACAACTTCGAGTTGTATTGGGATTACGATAAGTGGCAAAAACCTGGGTGACATTTTCAATCTCTAAAAGATATCGAACAAATCCCAACCCAATTCCTCGACTGGCTCCAACGACTAACGCTTGGACATCCTAAAGATGGGAAAAAATTGACATCCGTTTTGTTGTCATCCTCTCTCAAAATTCAGTTTGCATTCATTCATCTTCGCCATCCCCATCCAGCAGCATATACCCCTCCCCTCGAACCGTCAGAATATACTCTGGATTCTTAGGATCTGTTTCGATTTTATTTCGCAAGCGAGAGATATGAACATCGATCACGCGGGTGTCAAAAAAATCTCTGGGTCGATATCCCCATATTTCCTGCAAAAGCTGATCACGGGAAACAGCAACTCCCGAGTGGTTAGCTAGCAGATTAAGTAGCTTGAATTCTATCTCCGTTAGATAAACTCGTTGTTTCCCTTTGTAAACCCGTCGTTTGTCCTCATCAATTTGCAGTTCTCCCACACAAATGACTTGAGGCGCGCCCAGTTTAGGGTGAGAGGAGGGTTGAAAACGGCGCAGAATCGAATGGATTCGAGCTTCAAGTTCCTTCACAGAGAAGGGCTTCACGATGTAGTCATCGGCCCCTAACTCCAACCCGGCAATCCGGTCCGTCAGATTTGCCAGGGCTGAGACCATAATAATCGGCGCATCCGACACCGATCGGATGGCTTTGCAGACGGAGTAACCATCTCCTTTAGGCAGCATGACATCCAAAATAACCAGGTCGGGAGCACATCGATGAAAAACATCCAGTGCAGCTTCTCCGTCACCCGCCGTTAAAACCTCATACCCCACCATGGCCAGACGAGTCGCCAGAACAGATCGAATGCTAGTCTCGTCATCAACAATCAGGATGGTTGGCCTGCTTTGATCAGAAGGCTTGGACATTTCAACGATGTAAACTTAGAACTACAAGCCAGCTAGACATCCTAAGAATTGGGGCGACTCAATGGGGCAACTCAGAATCGCCCCAGGTAAACGACAGGGGCCAAATAAACAAACATCAGATGCAAGCGAATCTCAGCCAAAGTTTGTTAAGAATATTGAGTTTTATTAATTTACTTAACTTATATTAACTCTTCTTTGCAAAATTTCCAGATGTGTTCTCTTGTTTTTCGCTGGAAGCATCTACCTGAGGTAAATCGCATCAAATTTCTCGGGAACCAAAACTAAGTTGATGAGCGTCTGATCGGCAGCTTGAGGCAGTAGGCAGAGAACTTGCCCAGTCTACTGCCTCCCTAAATATCAATATTGATATTGTGCAAATGCCTGATAGCTGATCAATCTCAATCTTGGTCGCCCCTTGCCAACTCAGCAAAGAGGTCACAGTTTCCTGACCAGACGGTCGCCAGTAACCTAATTCCTCGTTCTGTCAAGAGCGCCCCCCCATCTGGCTGTAGTTCAAAATCGCCAGTGTCTCCGCCAGCCGCCAACACCAGATCGCCAATCCATTCACCACAGGGTTGGAGTTCTTCTTCCTGCTGCCGTAATAGCAGTTCCACTTTCAGCCGACGAGACAGGTCAAGTGTTTCGCTTAATCGCTTTTGTAGCGAGATGGCCGTTTTTTGTTCGACTCCCCCCAAAACTTGTTGTAAATACCAGGCAACTTTGGCGTCTGGCAAATGGGTAATGCGGTGATTAATCTGTTCTAGGAGGCGATCGGTAAAGTCGATTCCAAGGTGGTTGTGAAGCACTTCAACCGCTTGCTTATCGTCATGCTTAACCACACGGGCAATATCATCCCAGGCAATTTCTGGATAGGTTTGCTTCAGAAGTTGATACCCCTGCTCGCTTAAGCTGCAATTTCCCTCCTCTCCACTGCAAGAGAAGTCTTCCCCCGGTGTAGCTCCCGCTTTCACCAGCATCTTGAACAGTTCAAAGGCGTTTTCATGCATAAAGAGTAACCTTTACCCTGCTGGGCAGGAAGTTAGCAGTAGAAGTCCGGAGGCGGCTATGGTTTGGATTTTGGATTTTGACTTGAGGCAGGAGTTAGGTATAGGCTTGATTCCGCATTCTGCACGCCACCGTCTGAATTTTGAATTTTAAGTTTTACCTCTGCAGAAATTTCCCGCTTTGAGTTGGTAACTAAATAGACTAAGTAGACTTTTGACGGATCTGGCGACTGAAAATCATGACTAAGATTAGAATAAGGGCGAATCCGCTAGCCGGTCCAGCAATGATGACGGTATCCAGGTGACGGACTGCGATCGCCCCTAAAGCCCAGACAAATACCCCTGAGTAGACCCGATCAGCTCGTTGGAGAGTCACCGTAGCTGCGATCGCCGTTCCTATCACCATCATAATCACAGTCCAGCCTTGGGGGTTGACGCCCCAACCACTCCAGCCTAAATAATCCAACGCGATCGCCCCATTCACAATCGTCGCCACACTAATCCAAGCAAAATAGATACTTATGGGACGGTGAACAAACCATTTTTGCTGTCTAGAAACTGCCCCCTTAACTACGTCTAGGCGCAAATAGGCGCCGATTAAGGGCAGTAAAATCAGCAACATCGCCCCTAGGGAAAGGACAAACAAACGAGTCTGGAAGAGAACTACCCAGACAATTTGAGCCCCACTGCTCGCCGTCAATAGATAGCCTATCCGCCGGAGTGTAGGATTTTGCCGTTGATTGGGTTGAGCTTGATAGGCGGCCAAGCTAATCAAGCCGGTATAAATCAGGCCCCAAATGAGAAACGCATAATTAGCGGGGGTAATCAAAATCTGCTTAAACAGAGTATTAGAGATTTCACCAATGCTCAGCCCATTGATAGGAGCGATATTGGTCAACACATTCACGCCAAATGCCGCCAGGATAGCGATGAGGGTGAGCAATTGCCTGACGATGTCACGATTTAGTTTCATTGATAAGGTCCTCACCACACGGCTTTCATTAACTAATATAACGAATTGTGTAACAAAAAATAAAAAAATCTTGACTTATTTGATAAAATAGTTAATATAAGTACTTTTTCGTCATTTATACCTCTTTTAGAGGCTGTCCGGGTTCGCCGAAACACTGGCTTTGAAATCGTTTTCGCCGCTAGCTTCCACCGTAATGGAGGGACATTACTACTAAATTGGTCGGGTTAAGCGCTAGTAATCAAAATCGACGCTTGTTACATTTCTTATACACTCGTTAAGAAAGTGTAATATTGACTATGATTTCATGCTCTGATTGACCCTGGATTTTTGTCCACCCTTTCCCTCAGTTTGCAGCTAGGTTTAGTCGTGTTTTGAGCCCGACCTGACTATTATCTAATCTGCGAAAGCTATGCCACGAAGGGCATCCAGCCAGTTCATCGCCATTACCCCCATCACTTTCAATCCCAAACATTATGAAAACTGCTCAAGCTTCTACTGATTTAGTCCGCACCTATCTACAAGAGATTGGTCGCTTTCCACTGCTGACTCACGAGCAGGAAATTCACTATGGCAAACAGGTCCGACGCCTGACCCTGCTACAAGTCGTCAAAACCTCGCTAGCAGAGACATCGAATACTCCTCCTGGTCTGGAGGACTGGGCCCAGCAAGCCAATTTATCAGTGGCGGAATTGCAGCAGGCGATCGCCGAAGGAGAATTCGCTAAACGCAAGATGGTAGAGGCGAATTTGAGGCTGGTGGTGTCGATCGCCAAAAAATACCTGAAACGTAATATGGAGCTACTCGATTTGATCCAGGAAGGCGCCCTTGGCCTGCAGCGAGGAGTTGAAAAGTTTGATCCGACCAAGGGCTATCGATTTTCAACCTACGCCTATTGGTGGATTCGTCAAGCTGTGACGCGGGCGATCGCCGAAAAAAGCCGCACCATTCGCCTGCCCATTCATATTACTGAAAAGCTCAGCAAACTTAAGAAAACTCAGCGTCAGCTGAGCCAAAAATTGGGACGGACAGCTAATGCGGCTGAACTGGCGGCAGCGCTAGATCTGACTCCCAAGCAAGTCCGAGAATATCTAAAGTATTTTCGCCAACCCCTGTCCTTAGATTTGCGCATTGGAGATAAACAAGAAACCGAATTGGGAGATTTATTGGAAGATACCGGTCCCTTGCCGGAGGATTACGCCACCCGCTCATCACTCCGAGCCGATCTAGAAAAATTGTTGGCTGATTTAACTAGCCAACAGCGAGAAGTGATATCTCTACGGTTTGGACTCGCAGATGGAAATGCAATGACCTTAGCGAAAATCGGTGAACGTCTAAAAGTTAGCCGAGAGCGAGTGCGCCAGGTTGAACGGGAAGCTTTGATGAGACTGCGCCAGCATAAAACCAACGTTTTTGAATATTTAGCAGTTTAGGATCAGCCAGCTTGCCCGAGTTCATTGGTGAATAAACAATAAGGATAAGTGAGATATGCCAATTAAAGATAAACCCAAACCCCCTCGTCCGAATCCGCTTGTCGGCCTACTGCTGCTACTGCCGGGATTACTCCTGCTGGTTAACTTGACATTACCCCTGTTTGTCGGACCTCGGATCCCTCGGGTGCCTTACAGCTTCTTCATTGAGCAGGTTCAGGATGAGGATGTGGCGCGGGTTTCAGTCGGGCAAGATCGGATTCAATATCAGCTTAAGGATGAGGCGAACCAACCGGGGCAAGTGCTGGAAACCACTCCCATCTTTGACTTAGAGTTACCCAAATTGTTGGAGTCGAAGGGGGTTGAGTTCGCCGCCACCCCGCCCCCTAGTAATCGTTGGTTTACCACCCTCTTAAGCTGGATTATTCCCCCTATTATTTTTGTAGCGCTGTTCCAATTTTTCAGCGGTCGGATGGGGGGCGGCGCCCAAAGAGCCCTCTCATTTACTAAGAACAAAGCTAAGGTGTACGTCGAGGGCGATGAGAACAAGGTGACGTTCGCCGATGTCGCCGGGGTCGAAGAGTCTAAAGCGGAACTGGCGGAGATGGTTGAATTTCTGAAAACGCCTCAACGCTTTACCGAAATCGGGGCGCGAATTCCTAAAGGGGTGCTGTTGGTGGGTCCTCCAGGGACGGGTAAGACACTGCTAGCGAAAGCAGTTGCTGGGGAAGCCAGCGTTCCCTTCTTTAGCATCTCCGGTTCCGAGTTTGTAGAACTGTTCGTGGGCACTGGGGCCGCCCGAGTGCGGGATTTATTCGCCCAGGCCAAGCAGAAGGCCCCCTGCATCATCTTTATTGATGAGTTGGACGCCATTGGCAAGTCTCGTAATACCGGCGGATTCTATGGCGGCAATGATGAACGGGAGCAAACCTTGAACCAGTTGCTGACCGAAATGGATGGGTTTGCCGCTGGCGATAAAACGGTGATTGTTCTGGCCGCCACCAATCGACCTGAGACCTTAGACCCGGCGCTGTTACGACCTGGCCGATTTGACCGTCAGGTGCTGGTGGATCGGCCTGATCTGGCGGGTAGAACCGCTATTTTGGAAATCTACGCTCGCAAGGTGAAGTTGGGTAAGGCGGTCGATCTGAAGGCGATCGCTACGCGCACCCCTGGTTTTGCTGGGGCGGATCTGGCCAATCTGGTGAATGAGGCGGCGCTGTTGGCGGCGCGTCGGGGCAATCAGACGGTGGAAGAAGAAGACTTTGCTGAAGCGGTTGAGCGGGTAGTGGCCGGCTTAGAGAAGAAGAGTCGAGTCCTGAATGATAAGGAGAAAAAGATTGTGGCCTTTCACGAAGTCGGTCACGCCCTGGTGGGGGCGTTAATCCCCGGCAGTGACAAAGTCCAAAAGATCTCTATCGTTCCCCGTGGCATGGCGGCCCTGGGGTACACCCTCCAGGTGCCTACCGAAGATCGTTTCTTACTGAATGAAGCGGAACTGCGGGGCCAAATCACCACTCTCTTAGGGGGGCGCGCCGCTGAAGAGGTCATCTTTGGCAGTATCACTACCGGCGCGTCTAACGATCTGCAGCGGGCCACTGATCTGGCTGAACGTATGGTCACAACCTATGGTATGAGTAAGGTTTTGGGGCCTCTGGCCTATGAACAAGGTCAACAAAACATGTTCTTGGGCAATGGTATGGCCAATCCTCGTCGGAGCGTGAGTGATCAAACCGCTGAGGCGATCGACAAGGAGATTAAAGAAATTGTTGAAACTGCCCACCAGCAAGCCTTA
>JAKSDM010001271.1 GCA_022360135.1 Pseudanabaenales cyanobacterium
ATTATGCTTCAAGAACCTAATTTACGGGAAAAGTTCAAACAGCGGACATAACAACAGGACAACTTAAAGATCAGCTGGATCAATCTAGGATTGCTTAACTCCCTTTGAGCTGGGCCTAGGCGCCATAGTTGAATAGGGCTCCTGAAAGTTGATTAGCTTAAGGACCATGCAGAGAAATAACCTAATCGATCTAGGGGCGCACGACCGTTCGCCTCTACCGCAGACGTTTTTAAAAAAGAGGATTTTATTTAATTGCGCATCCCTAACAATGTCATCAAGTTGATATTTGAGGAGTTAGTAAAATGTTCCGATTCTTTCCGGCTGGGTTGGGTTTCTCTCTACTACTGGGAACAACCGCCATCATTACCCTGCCAACCAATATCGGAGACGCCTTAGTTGAGGCAGTCGAGTTGGCTGATGGAATGACTGCTTTCTTGGTTCCTCCCCAATTTGTGGCGGCATCAACATCGCATTCCAGTGCATCACAGCGTCATGCTACTTACTTCTTCACAATAGACCTGCCTGAAAATGCAGGCGAACCGCTACAAAAAGTAGTGATTGCCCCCCAAAATTTAACCAGATTTCTAAGGTCTTATCGGGTTCAAGCTACCAGGGCGTTTGAAGGGTCGCGCTTTAGCCCAGGCGCCGACTTAAGTTTGGGCAGCGTCAGTGAAGAACCAGAAACAAAAGCAGTTACCGTCGTGTTTGACCGGCCGGTTTCTCCAGGACGACGGATCACAATTGCCCTACAACCCCAGCATAATCCCCGCTCCAGTGGCATCTATATCTTTCGAATTACAACATTTCCCTCTGGAGAAAATCCCCAGGCTTACATTGCCGGTCATGCTCGCATTAGCATAACCCCCATAGATATTGATGATTAATTATTGCGCATTGCCCCTCAAATCCTCAACACAACCTTAGCAATATTCAAATAAATCAAAATCCCTAAAATATCCACGATAGTGGTGATAAAGGGAGCGGACATCAGGGTGGGATCAAAACCTAAAGAGCGGAACATAAAGGGTAATGTCGCCCCAGTTGCAGCTGAGATCAGCGTAATACTTAGTAGACTGACGCCAACCGTAATCCCAATTTCTACCTTACCTAAGAATAGAAAAATTGAGACGACCACAAGAATCCCGAGGATAATTCCCAGCATCCCGCCTGCTATAAGTTCCCGAAAGATAATATAGCTGGGTTTTTTATCTCGTAATGTATTAGTGCTTAAACCTCGAATCACGACCGTAGAAGACTGAGCGCCTACGTTACCACCGGCGTCAATTAATAAAGGGGTAAAAAACGCCAGGGCGATTACTTCTTCTAAAACAGTTTCATAACCACTCATAATCACGATAGTGATTGAGTTAGTAATCAATAAAACCAACAGCCAGGGAATTCGTTTTTTGGTGACTTCAATCAGACCAATTTGGAAGTAGTTATCCCCGTCAGACTGAACTGCCCCCATCGTATAGATATCTTCTGTAGCCTCTTCTTGCAAAATGTCAATCACATCATCGACTGTCACAACCCCTAGGAGGTGACTCTCTTTATCAACAATCGGCAGGGCGAGTAAGTTATAGCGCTGAATCAGTTGCGCTACTTCCTCTTGGTCTGTTCCTGTGTGAGCATAAATGACATCCCGTGTCATGATTTCTCCTAGGGCCTGCTCAGGTGGAGCCAGGATCAAATCTTTCAGAGAAAGAATGCCGATCAGCCGTTTGGACGCATCGGTGACGTAGAGGTAATAACTGACCTCTGAGGTTTTCGCCAAGCTGCGAATCCGCTCCTGTGCGTGGACGGCTGTCAAATCCTCCTTGAGGGCGATATATTTGGGAGTCATAATCCGCCCTGCCGTGTTGGCTTGGTAACCCAACAGCAGAGAGGTGGTCTGGCGTTCTTCTGGGCTGAGTTGTGAGAGCATTCGCCGAACGACTTTGGGGGGCAATTCATCAAACAACTTGGCCCGGTCATTGGGCGACATCTGATTCACAATGTCAATCGCTTCCTGATCCCTGAAATCTTGAATTAGGGCTTGTTGAACACTTGGGTCAAGCTGCTCGTAAACCTCAATGGCCTCCGCTTTGTTAAGTAAGCGGAAGGCAATCACTTGAAGAGTTTCCGGCAATTCTTCAATGGCTTCGGCAATGTCCACTGGCTGAACGGGGCCTAAAATTATCTTGGCTCCTTCAAAGTTCCTCTGCTCTAAGAGGATTTGAAGCTGACTGCGAACTAGCTGGCGCAACTCACTGCGCCAGACAGTTAGGAGGGTTGCTGCATCTTCAGTCATGCCAAGCTCTCCTTTAACTCTCTTGACTCTCTTGGCTCCACTCCGTCAGAAGGGCAAAGCCCCTAAAATTGCTGAGCGTTGAATTCTCAACACCTGAGTACTGAGCTGAGCTCTTACAGCATCCCTCAAAATTGGCTTGACAGGCTACTATCTATTTGTTTTTCGGGTGTCCCTTGAGCTAGAACATTCTGGCTGGGCAAGGAGTTGGGAAGCAGAGCCCGGTCTCATGACCATTGCCCATGCTACTATTTCTGGATTCTGGATCGATCTCCAGGGAAAGTTTTCCCTTTTTAGTCGGCCCCACCCAGGTCAATTACATAAAAGCCTTGTATGGCGGACTAGGCGGCTTAGGGGTGAATGCGCTCGACAGGCAACCCTGAGCAATAGATCGCCCGACTGCAGCGCTCAGGGGAGGGGTCGCCTGCACAAACCTGCCGACCGAGTTGATGCGCGATCGCAAGCATCGCTTCATCAGGCAACCAGGGAAAAATGATCATGTCGCCTGGCTCAGAATACATCACTAGGGTCTGTTTAATCATGCCTTCCTTCAGCGGCGATTCTGGCAGCAAGAGTAACGTGTTGGCTCGTTCAATCAGCCAGTCATGCCCCCAGTCATCCGTGATAGCCACAGCCAAATCCGCTTGGGGAGCCCGTTTATGGAAATGAGAGGAAGCTGTATCGCCACAGAATAGGACATGCTTTTTTGCCAGTAAATACCAATCGCCTAGCTGCACCCGAGGCGGGATATGGGATGGGATAGATACTGGATCAGGTTCTGAAGACGGAATCACAATTGGCTGCAGTTTACCGTTGGCTTCCGCTTTCGGGATGAAGGCGATGATTTCAGGCCGGGTAGAAACCGCTTCAGGAGTTTCAGGGGCGATCTCAGTCGGTGGAGACGATTGCTTTGCCGCTTGGAGAACTTTACGAAGGCCGCTGTGAGTGACCTTTTCTCCCTTACAGGCGCGTTGCATGAATTCATTGCGGATCGTCTGCGGTGTGGAGGGAGCGGCTAATAGATAAAGCGCTGAGGCGGCAATATCAACTTGCGTAAAATTTGCACGTTCCGGAAACGCTTCATAGACGTTGATGAAATTGTAAGCAGTCCGACGACTCCAGCCAAACTCGACATTCAGCCAAGCTTCAAACTGACCGTGCTTGAGGCGCGATCGCACATCAGAGAGCTTCTGACCCACTTCCCAAATATCCTGAGCCGTTCGGCGCAACCGCTCCCGAATTTCCCCAGCGCGCTGCTGAACAACAATGCGCTGTTCAACTACCAAAGCGCCATAATCAAAACCCTCAACTACTTGTTCTTTTTTGAGCAGTTTACTCATAATTCGTATAAAATTACTCCTCTTCCCATAGGAGGATATCTAAACTTACACCCTA
>JAKSDM010000175.1 GCA_022360135.1 Pseudanabaenales cyanobacterium
CAATTGAACTCTACAGGAGTTCACATTATGGCGCCAACTCAGAGGGGGCTGACTGTTGGTTTATCCGGTTTCAAAGTAAAGGTGGGATATGACAAAAATTCGGCGTAGAGAGCTACTGGCCGTTTTGTTTTTAGCCAGTGGCTGGGCAACGTGGGACCTCTCAGGCAAAATCGTTCATGCCTATGAGGTCGCGATCTCGCCCACCGACCCACAACTGGGGGATACGATCGCGGTTAGAGTACAGCCCAATAACCCGACCCCTATCAGTGCGCCGACGGTGACAGTCAATGGCGTTGAGTACAGAAGCTTTCCCCTATCGGGCAATCGCTTTCGCGCCCTGATTCCCACCAATCCCTTAGATACACCCGGACGGTTGGTGATTCGGGTGAGTGGTGAAGAACCTACCCGTAACCTGGCTGTGGGGTTGAGAAATCGAAACTTTCGCACCCAGTCGATTACCTTGCCCCCTGACCGGACTGACCTGGGCACAGATTATGAGTTTGATCGGGTGGCGGAATTTAAAACATTGGTTTCCCCTGAGCGATATTGGAATGGCCCTTTCCTGCGCCCAAGCCAGGGGCGTGTCAGTACAGAATACGGGGTGCGGCGATATTACAATGGCGTCTTTGCCGAAAATTATTACCACCGGGGCGTAGACTACGCTGCCGCGACAGGTTCGCCTGTTGTTGCGCCAGCGACAGGTTATGTCAGGTTAGTGGGTCGCGTCGCAGATGGGTTTGAACTCCACGGTAACACCATTGGCATCGACCATGGCCAGGGGGTGTTGAGTATTATGATTCACCTCAGCCGGATTGATGTGAACGCAGGAGACTTTGTAGCAGCCGGACAGGTGATCGGCGGGATCGGCTCAACCGGGGCTGCGACGGGGCCGCATTTGCATTGGGGGCTATATGTGAATGGGGTGGCGGTTGATCCAGTACCCTGGCGGTTTGGAGGGATTGAGTAAGTCGTGGTCAGAGCATAATGCCGCGTGAACTTACGCAGGGTTGTTCCCTGCGCCATCTGAACCTCAAAGATAACTTATTCAGAAAAGCAAAGCAATCGCCCCCAAAAAGCCGCCAATGATGCAGTTCACATGTATGACTTAGAAAATATTGAGCTTCCTGAAATTGTTCGAGAGATCTTGATGAAAACTGAGGGCATTGGATTTCAGATGGCATCAGAACCTCTTGTTGGATCATTGCTAAGAACTTTGGCA
>JAKSDM010001623.1 GCA_022360135.1 Pseudanabaenales cyanobacterium
ACATAACGGCGCCAACCAAAGCTAGACGCCGCCTCAACCGCCAACCGTTTGGCCACGGCTTTGGGCAAGACAGATTCCTGATAAGCAGCATCCTGAGCTTCAAACAATTCCCAAGAAGGCATGGACACCACCCTTACCTTCTGACCCTCAGCCCGAAGTTGCTTCGCCGCTTCCACACAAAGTTTCAGTTCGCTGCCGGTGCCAATCAAGATCAGATCAGGCGTCCCGTCACTATCAGAGATGATATAGGCGCCTTTAGCCACTCCTTCAATGGAGGTTTCGTCATAGTTAGGCAACCCTTGACGCGTAAACGCGAGTAGGGTTGGAGCCTGGCGGCTGGCGATCGCCACTTTGTAAGCGCCTGCGGTTTCATTCCCGTCCGCCGGGCGAATCACCGTCAGGTTAGGGATGGCTCGCAGGGAGGCGAGCGTTTCCACCGGCTGGTGGGTGGGACCGTCCTCGCCCAAGCCCACAGAGTCGTGGGTCATGACATAGATGACGCCCGCCTGAGATAGAGCCGCAAGACGAATCGCCGCCCGCATATAGTCGGCGAACACCAGGAAAGTGGCGCAGTAGGGGATTAAGCCCGAGTTATGCAGGGCAATGCCATTGCAAATTGAACCCATGCCGTGCTCCCGCACGCCAAAGCGCAGATTACGGTTCTCGTACTGGCCTTTTTGGAAACTGCCGGAAATCTTGAGCTCAGTCAGATTGGAGTGGGTCAGGTCGGCGGAGCCGCCGATCAGTTCAGGAATTGCCGGAGCTAGGGCGTTCAGGGTGATTTCTGAATGCTTCCGGGTAGCCAGACTTTTATCGGCGCTGGTGTAAGTCGGCAGGGTCTTTTCCCAACCCTGCGGCAACTGACCCGACAGCATCCGCTCAAACTCAGCGGCTTCCTGGGGATACTGGGTGCGATAGGCGGCTAAGGTTTCCTCCCACTCGGCTTGAGCGCTGGCGCCTTGCTCAATCGCCTGACGCATGTGGCTGAGCGCAGCTTCTGGAAGTTCAAACTCACCATACTCCCAATCTAGATTCTCCCGAGTCGCTTTCACTTCATCAGCGCCCAAGGCGGCGCCATGCACGCCCGCTGTGTCGGCTTTGTTGGGAGAGCCATAGCCAATCGTGGTGGTCACCTTAATAAAGGAAGGCTTATCTGTCACTGCCTTGGCGGCTGCAATCGCCTTGGCAATACTATCGAGTTCGGTGTTGCCGTTCTCCACATGCTGGACGTGCCAACCGTAGGCCTCAAACCGTTTAGCGACATCCTCAGTAAAAGCAATGTCGGTTGAGCCGTCAATCGAAATATGGTTGTCGTCATAGAGGGCGATCAGCTTACCTAAGCCCAAATGCCCCCCCAAGGAGCACGCTTCGCCGGAAACCCCTTCCATATTGCAGCCATCCCCCAGGATGACATAGGTATAGTGGTCAACCAGTTGGCAATCCGGTTTGTTGAACTTGGCCGCCAGATGCGCCTCCGCCATCGCCAAACCAACGGCGTTGGCGATGCCCTGACCCAGGGGTCCGGTTGTGACTTCCACGCCAGGGGTTTCAAAATTTTCGGGGTGGCCAGGGGTCCTGGAGCCCCATTGCCGAAATTGCTTGATGTCATCCAGCGTAACACTGTCATATCCGGTCAAATACAGCAGGGCGTATTGCAACATACACCCGTGGCCGGCTGACAGAACGAAGCGATCGCGGTTGAACCATTTTGGGTTCTTGGGATTAAACCGCATGAATCGATCCCAAAGGACAAAAGCCATCGGCGCAGCCCCCATCGGCAGTCCTGGGTGGCCAGATTTAGCCTTTTCTACAGCATCAATGGCCAAGAAACGGATTGAATTAATACAGAGTTCTTCGAGTGTTTGGGTTGCGACAGCCATAGTCCTAACTCGTTAACAATGGTACAACAGGGACCTGGGAGAATTGGAACTAAAAATTTCCAGCCAGCTTAAATGAGCTTACCCCCATCGTCCTATTCATCAGAATGAGGGGGCAAGAACCCACAGCAAGTCGATTGAAAACAGGCGCAATGCCTGCTAAGGGAAATCTTGACACGGGAACGTAGGCGGTTTCTTAACCAGTGATTAAAGGATCACTAGGTTATTATACTTATCAACCTGAGGCCCTAGCTACTGAAATTTCCGAAAAGCCAGGGTGACGTTATGGCCGCCAAAGCCGAAGGAATTAGATAACGCCGCCTCTACCCGATGGATTCGGCTTTGATTGGGGACATAATCAAGGTCGCAAGCTGGGTCGGGATTTTCCAGATTGATGGTGGGGGGTAACTGGTCATGGGCGATCGCCATCGCTACCGCCACCCCCTCAATCCCCCCGGATCCCCCTAGCAAATGGCCAGTCATGGACTTAGTAGAACTAATTGGAATCCGATGGATGCAATGCCCCATCGCCGTTTTGATCGCCTGCGTCTCGGTGGGGTCATTGGCCGGGGTGCTGGTGCCGTGGGCGTTGATATAGCTGACTTGGTCGGGGATTAATTCAGCATCCTTAAGGGCTAATTGAATGCAACGGGCCGCCCCTTCTCCGCCTGGAACCGGGGCCGTCATGTGATAGGCGTCGCAGGTCATGCCATAACCAATGATTTCAGCATAGATTTTGGCTCCCCGACTGCGGGCGTGTTCTAATTCCTCAAGCAAGAGAACGCCACACCCTTCGCCAATCACAAATCCGTCGCGATCGCGGTCAAAGGGACGACTGGCGTGGGCCGGATCGTGATTGCGGCTAGTCGTGAGGGCTCTAGCGGAGGCGAACCCAGCCACTCCAAGGGGAGTAACGGCTGACTCAGTCCCGCCGCAAATCATGGCTTGGGCGTAGCCTCGCTGCACTAGCCGAAAGGCGTCGCCTATGGCATTGGAACCGGCGGCGCAGGCCGTAACCGGACAGGCATTGGGGCCTTTGGCACCAACCTGGATTGCCGTGAGTCCGGCCGCCATATTGGCGATCATCATGGGCACCATGAATGGACTACATCGACTGGGTCCTCGGTTGAGAAAGACCGCTTGTTGATCCTCCATTACCTTGAGGCCGCCAACCCCAGTGCCAATCATGACTCCAACCTGTTCAGCATTGAGATCAGTGATCTCGAATCGGGCATCTGCAAGGGCTTGCTTAGTCGCCGCCACCGCAAATTGGGCAAAGCGATCCATCCGCTTTGCATCCTTTCGATCCATATAGCGATTCGGATCAAACCCTTTGACTTCGGCGGCAATCTGACAAGCATGCCGGGAAGCGTCAAAGTGAGTAATGGGACCCACCCCACTACGCCCACTCAATAACCCTTCCCAATAGTCAGCCAACGTATTGCCGATGGGAGTAATGGCCCCCATACCCGTGATAACAACGCGTTTCTTTTCCAAATGTGTCATGATTAACTCGGCTCAATAGGCATTAGCGCCCAAGCTTTAACCCCGCCCCAAACGCTTTAGCTATAGAGGGGGAACTTACCCACTCAAGCGGCTGTTTTCTGCTTGATAAACTCCACTGCCGCTTGGACAGTCCCAATTCCTTCCGCCGCTTCATCGGGAATCTCAATTTCAAATTCTTCCTCCAAGGCCATGACCAACTCCACCGTATCCAGTGAGTCAGCCCCTAAATCGTTGGCGAAGCTAGCCTCAGGCTTAACTTGCTCCTCTTCCACACCCAATTGCTCAGCCACGATCTTTTTGACCTTTCCAAAGATTTCTTCGCTCATATTCACTCGTTCCCCTTGTTTGGCAGCTATATTATTTTGCGCTGTTGGGCGCAGTCAAAAAATTTAACCTGAACTATGAGACCTTAGCAAGAATCAAGGCTTAAATCATTCCCTGAACTGGCCTTGAACTGGTTCAGACTGAATTCTAGGTATTTCCTCATCTTATCTGAAAAGGGTGATGCCAGATTGGGCTCAAATTCTCCTAACTCTGATTGCTCAGCAATGGCTATATTACATTCCATAAAGTTTTGAGTCGCTTGCTATATTCAGGAAAACCCATGGTTATAGACTATTGGTTGATTGGAGAACTCTATTAGCGGCCAGTGGCGAGAACCCATTTAGGTGTGCTCTGGCTCTGGACTGTTGGAATTATTTAATATTGGAGCCTTCATCTCGATGTCCCATTCAGTCAAAATCTACGATAATTGCATCGGCTGCACCCAGTGTGTTCGGGCTTGTCCCCTAGACGTCCTAGAGATGGTTCCCTGGGATGGTTGTAAAGCCAGTCAGATTGCAGCTTCCCCCCGTACAGAAGATTGTGTCGGTTGCAAACGGTGTGAAACTGCTTGCCCAACTGATTTCCTTAGCATTCGGGTTTACCTGGGCGCTGAAACGACCCGCAGTATGGGTCTAGCTTACTAAAGCTCCGAAAACGAAGGGATATGCTAGCCTTGGTTGTCTAAAATTTTTAGATTATTTTTTTTAGATCATCAGGGTATTAGTTTGGGGGGGTATCCCCCTTTTTTTGTGTTGACTAAGGGTAAGCTGATGGGCCTCTATATCCTTGCCAACCCTTAATCCGCCACTGACGCTGACCCTTTGCCTTGTTTATGGTCCAGGCGAATCGCTGCTTCTAGAGCCAACCTTTCTTTAGCTCGATGGGCATAGGGCTGCAACTCAACGATAGTCAAACCAGTCAGTAGACTCAAATCTTCTAATCTGATGCCTCTGACTAACATATCTACGCGCCAGGTGTGTTGAGTTTGCTCAATCGCTAGGGGTGAGCCTTCAGGGGTGATTAGGTCCTCAGTACAATCCTGCCAGCATAGGTGAATGTCGTCCTCTGACATTGGTTGCTCTGCGGCATTCAAAAACAAGGCCGATTGATTATCCTTACGGCTTTTGAGCCATTGTTTCAGGGGATTGTTGGTGTAAGAACCGTAGCGTTTGTCAGCAATCCACTGGTTGATAGGCGCTTGCCGCACGGCGCCCTGAGTGATCTGCAACAGATGTTGGTGGCGATTGCTGATATGATGCGATTGCTCCAGCCAGGTAATTTCCCTGGGGGACAAACCGGCCCCAAAGAGAACGTAAATCAGGGCATAGGCTTGTAAATCCAACTTCTTAGCTTTTCGCAGAATAGCATGGACGATATGCGGGGGTAAGTCAGCCACCATTGGGGGTATCGGGGCTGAGGTTAATGGTGGCATAGCATTCGGGGCTGAGTCTGAGACCTGGGCGACGGCGCCGTGGAGAAATAGTTTTACCAGATTTTCTAAAAAATCTTGGCGGTCATCCCAAAGTTGGTGAAATTCGCTGGTAAATTCGAGCACAGCGTATCCCAGCAACAAGCTATTGAGCAGACTAGAAATTTTTTCCGC
>JAKSDM010000435.1 GCA_022360135.1 Pseudanabaenales cyanobacterium
AGAAGCCCGTGAAGCTGCGGTCTCAGCCGCATTACTCGGGGCCCGAATAGCGCTGGTGGAGCCGGAGCCTAACTTTGCCAATCCCTTACAGGCTAGTCTCCATCACCAGGCATTCCTTCAGGTGGCGCGGATGGCTCAACAGCGTTGTCAGTGGGATTCGCTGGAGAAAGCTAGGCAAATTGCGTCGGATGACCCCCCAACCAGACTGACAATAGACTGGCCAGAGATTTGTCAATGGGTTGAAATTGTGGTCGCCAATTTAGCCGATTTGCGATCGCCCCAAATAATTGCCGCCCAAGGCGTCGATGTGATATGGGGCAGCGGCCAATTCGTGAGGCGGCCTCGATTGGCCTTTGAAGTGGGGAATCGCCTGCTAACCGCCCGGTCTTACTTACTCGCAACCGGGACTCAAAGTACAGCCCCCACTATTCAGGGTCGTTCGCCGGGGCGTTGCTTCACCCTAGACACCTTTGCTCACTTGGCTAAATTGCCCCACTGTCCTGATCGCTTAGTTATCATCGGGGCCACCCCGACAGCGCTTGAGTTAGCTCAAACATTTAACCATTTGGGGACACAAATTACCGTCGTTACCCCAGCCAACTCTCTGCTGCCGACCGAAGATTTTGATGTAGCCCGTCTGCTGCAAGCCCAGCTGGAGGCGGATGGCGTCCGTATTTTACGGCGAACTCAGATCGGCGATATCCAATCGGCAGAAGCCGATACCCGGATTCAGGTCAACGATGAAACGCTGTCAGCCGATGCGGTGTTAATAGCAAGTCCGCAAACCCCTCGCGTGGCTGGGCTCAATCTTGAAACGGTAGGTGTTGAGTGGAATCAACAAGGCATCCTGGTCAATCGCCGACTGCAGACAACCCGGTCTCGGATTTATGCTTGCGGCTCCCTAGTGGGGGGGGATGTCTTGGGTGCGATCGGCCGCTGCGAAGCCCACATCGCCCTACAAAACGCCCTATTTCTCCCCAGACAAGCAGTCGCTTACCAACGCATTCCCTATGCCTTCTTCACCACGCCGGAAGTCGGCCGCGTGGGACTGACGGAAGCCCAAGCAAAACGTCAGTATGGTGAAACCGCCTGGGTGTTGAAAGAACCCTTCCAAACAGTTGATAAGGCGCAACTGCTGAATCGCATCTCCGGTTTCTGTAAACTGATTGGGCGTCGAAACGGTGAAATCTTAGGGGCGCATATTGTGGGAGCGCAAGCCAGTGAACTGGTGCAGTCAATTGCCCTGGCCATGAATCAAGGGGCGACGATCGGGACACTTAGCCAATTTCCCGCCATTCCCACCACCCTATCAACGGTGCTCATTCAAGCAGCGGACCGATGGCGTCAGCATCAATGGCGTATTGGTGGATGGCGACGAGATTGGGCGGAAAACTGGTTTAACTGGCGGCGATCGCGGGTTTGTTAAGCTTGACGCCTAAATTCTGGCTATCGTCACCGACTCTGGCTGGTCCTGATACTTACCTCGACGTGTTTCGTAGCTGACTTCACAGGGTTCGCCTTCCAGGAACAGCAATTGCACCACGCCCTCATTGGCGTAAATACGGCAATCGGCGCTGGAAGAGTTGGAGAACTCCAGCGTCAAATGACCGCGCCAACCGGCTTCAGCTGGCGTTAGATTGGCGATAATGCCGCAGTTATGGACGAAAACTCCCGCCGCTAGCGCAAAATTGCCCGCTTCCGGCACTGTCAGACAATAGACATCATGTACGCCAGGAACATCTTTGATAGAGACCACCTTGTGATTTTTGCCAGATTCGCTGGGGGACGAATCCTTCAATGCTGAGGCGACTAAGGCCCGCTCCTCCTGATTTTGGCAAAAGGTTTGCCGCCACTCGAAATCTCGTTTCAGCTTGGCGGCGGTTTTCTGGTGAAAAACCCTTTCATAACCACGGGCGAGATGAAGATACAGCGGCATGAGCGAATCATTAGGCCGGAGTTCATGGGCTGGCGTCATGCGACCCGATCGCCTCATGAACAGATGATCGGGGGTGCAGAAGATGGATTGGTTATTATCCAAAGTCATCTTCTGCAATGAATCTCGACCGATGTATCGAGGGTGTGCAAGCAAGCTAACCATCACTTGGCCATGCTGACTGACACTGTATCCCCAAAATTGCTCACCCCGCTCGGCTCGATTGGCCATTTCCGCTAAAGTAGGAGCGGTTCCATCGACCAGCGCCACAGCCGTATCGCCTCGAAAACATCGAGCGTATGTGGATTTGCCAATACAAATCACACTGATGTTCTGAGGCACTTGTAGTTTCTCTAGGGCTACGCCTAAACCATAGGAGTGGGCGGGCAAGATAAAGTAGTCGCCATTTGCCTCAATTTGCAACGGTGCAAGTTCTAGGTTCTTTGGGTTAAAGTTTTTAGGATCAACGACCGTACCCGGAATGTGGCGGAAGATGCGAAACTCAGCGGGCGAGAGACGGATATCATAGCCGTAGGATGAGAGGCCATAGCTGATGACAGGTCTTGGGGAAGTCAGTGAATCAACCTCAATCTGACGAATCAAACTCGGCTCAAATGGCTGAATCATTCCTTTCGCAGCTGTTTGATTAATCCAAGTATCGTTTTTGATCATTTTCCTGCTATGGCAAATAATTTCGACGAAACTGTGTGACCTGATCGGCAATTTCCACTATCGAATCAGGCATCTTAGGTCCTGTGAGGATAACATCGACTTGAGCCGGGCGATCTCGCAGGAACTTGAGAACGTCAGCCTCAGGAATTAAACCAAAGTGAATGGCCAGACTCAATTCATCTAGAACTACCAAAGCATATTTCCCCTGCATCACCACCGATTGAATGTGGCGCCAAAGATCCTGTAAGGCTATTCTCTCGTCTTCAGTGACATTGTCAGCACTAATGCAGTGGGGGAAGTCGCCGCGAATCCAGTCCAGATTTTGCCCAAGCTTAACCGGGTGCTTTACTCCCTGACCAATTCCACCTTTAAGAAACTGAACCACTAATACAGACGTTCCTTGCCCTGCTGCTCTCAGGGCCTGAACCATAACATTCGTAAAGAAACTCCGATGGGTTGAGGTGAAAACCTGAATAGCGCCTTCAACGATATGCCGGAACCGACGACTTCGAATAGAGACAGAAGGCTGAATAGAATTCGATTTAGGGGCTTTCAGTTGTGAAACCATGGGAGGCTAGTATTTTGCAATTGGCTAAATATAGCGTACTTTTTCGATTTTCCCGATATATTACGCTAGATGTAAGGAATAGTAGAATGCCCAACTTAAACCGGGAAATCGTTATGATGAAAACAAATAGGAGATCGGAACCAGAATCTCGCGCTAGACTCCCTTTGGACTACTCACTTTTCCAACGACTCTATTCTCCTACTCCGCCTTTTCTCCTGCCAATTCCCGAAAAAAATGGCGTCAGCGTATCGAGCCTGCTGTATTCTGAGTGAGAACTGTTGAGATAAACACTATGGCTTGGCAGCGTTCGGATGGTCGTCAACCTAATCAACTACGCCCTGTCAAGTTTGAGCGCCAGTTTACTCGATTTGCAGCCGGGTCGGTTCTAACTCACTGTGGCGAAACACAGGTTCTCTGTACTGTCTCGGTGCAACCTGGCGTTCCTGGTTTTTTACAGGATACTGGACAAGGTTGGCTAACGGCGGAATACCGTATGTTGCCAGGGGCGACGCCCCAGCGACAGCAACGAGAGCTTTTGAAACTATCTGGGCGGACCCAAGAGATTCAGCGCTTGATTGGTCGGAGCCTTAGGGCTGCTTTAGATCTAAAAGCCCTGGGCGAGAGAACCCTGATTGTGGACGCCGATGTCCTTCAGGCAGATGGGGGAACCCGCACAGCCTCAATTACAGGCTCATTCGTCGCTCTGCAAGATGCGATCAACCAACTAATCAAACGAGGAGAATTGGA
>JAKSDM010001528.1 GCA_022360135.1 Pseudanabaenales cyanobacterium
AGCAAATTCATAGCTTCGAGGCATTATTACGCTGGCGGCAGGGGTATAGTTTGCTAGACCCAGCAGAGTTTATACCACTAGCTGAAGAAACCGGTCTGATTATCCCACTCGGGTATTGGGTGCTTGAAGAAACCCGCCTGCAAATGCAAAGTTGGCTCCAACAGTTTCCAGCCAATACCCCTGCCATCAGTGTAAATATCTCGAGCGCGCAATTGATACAGCCAAACTTACCCAGATATATTGAAGCGGTTTTTCGAGATCACAATTGGAATGCCCAAAATTTACAGCTAGAAATTCCTGAACCTGTTTTGCGATATAACGCTAGATCCAAGCTGACTATCCTTTCTGAACTAAAAGCTTTGGGAGTGCGGATATTGATTGATGATTTTGACCCCACCTCTGCTTTCTCGGCGGCGTTGCGACAGCTCCCAGTGGATGCCGTCAAGCTATGTCAGGTATTCACCCACCATCTGGAGCTGGATGAAAAACCCGCAGAAGCGGTAGAGGCTGTCATCGCCATGGCGCATGACCTAGGCATTGAGGTGATTGCCAAAGGAATAGAAAGAACAAAACAATTGGAAATTATCAAGGCCCTCGGCTGCCAGTATGGTCAGGGTTTTCTATTTTCTAAGGCAGTGGCTGCCCCAAAGGCGACTGAGTTGCTAGCGGCTCAACCCGATGACTGATTACAACCCTGTGTGGGGAATGAATTTTATCGAGGCCATATAGTGCGCCACCAGGACTCTGCTTGAGAAACTGCTCCATCAGATAATTTTTTGCGAATCTCGTCGATATTCCATCCAGTCAAACGAGCTAAGGTTTGAGCTTCTGTTTCGAAACGTCCAGGCAAGACTCGCTTGTATACCTCACCTGCCGGACAATCTGCATCCCCATTGAAGGGATGACGCAGGATATAGCGTCCTTGAAAGAGCTGTCGATTCGATGTTTCTTGAAACATCAAATCCTCGGGAAACTTGTCGCGTGTGTAGCGAACGTGGAGCCGGGTGATGAAGACATTGGCGCGAGAATTTGGGGTTAGCCAGAAAACACCCGTCTGACGGAGTTCAGCTGGGGTTAGGGGGGCAGCGGCGCAAGGGTCGCAGTTGCTCATATTCCAGGCGTATTCGAGGAAGGCGATATTCCTCCCCTCCTGCTCATAGGTGGTTTGGAACATGGCTTTGTAGAAATCATTGAACTCGGTCTTGACAAAGACGGGAATCTCCGCATTGGAGGGGATATTCACCATGCGGTAGTTAGTCAACTCTGCCTGCCCTCGCGG
>JAKSDM010001690.1 GCA_022360135.1 Pseudanabaenales cyanobacterium
CCAGGGCGATGATTGACCGTCCTATAATCCCCAAGACTTGTAAGGTCAGCAATTCCAGGCTCCAGCCCAGAGCATAGAGCGTCCAATTGGCAGGTTGTTTCCAGGTGCGGTAGGTAATGGCTCCCAGCGCAATGGCGGCGGCCCCCACAGCCAGCGGCGAAGCGGGCTTTACTTGCCAGTAAACCATTAGGGAGTTGAGGGTTAGCCCTACCAAAGCCAGACCCGCCAACCCGACAGCCCAATCATCCAACGCCTGGCTGTAGAGCACCGCCAGTCGGGTCGAGCGACGGAGCAGTCCACTCCGCAGCAGCCACAGCCCCGTGACGGCGATCGCAGCCGCTAGGAGCCATTCACCCACTGACTCAATTCTCCAGGTTGCCACGCCATCCCAGAGGCAGAGGCTAATCACCCCCAGACCACACCCCACCGTGATCACAGTTGCTACCCAAGTCTCCAGATAGCGGCTATACATCAGCATCAATGCCGTCGCCACTCCCAACAGCAGCAGCCGCGCTCCCGGTACTGCGATCATAGGAGCCTGGGCGGCCAAGAGCGCCGCCACCCCCCACCCAAGCGCCTGGGAAGACCGGCTCGGTTGCCAACTGCGATAGGCGCTGGATAGCAGCATTATCACCAGGGTGGCAGTGACCAGAATGGGGGATTGTAATCGCCAGGAGAGTCCCATTCCCGGCGCTAGCGCCAGAACCATTGCTAAAACGCACAAGTTACTCCCCCATAAAGCGATCGCCCAGCCATCCGCCGCTTTAGCATAGAGTTCCGCTAGTGGGGGCGTACGCCGGATCAACCCGTGACGCCAGATCCACAATCCCGTGACGGCGATCGCCGCAATCAGTAACCAATGGGGAAGGGACATCTGGAATGGAGTTGGCAATCCCAGCCACACGACAGAACTGGCGCAGCCCAATCCCAACCCAACGGTGATCGCCGCTGCCGCCCAGTGCTGCAATAAACGGGTCTGAATTACCATCAACAGGGTGGCGGCGGCCAAACTGAACCAGCGGATTTCTGGCAGGGTTAGGAACGGGATTTGCGCCATCAACACCACTGCCAGGCTGAGGCGAAGGGCTAGGGGCTGGCAAGTTTGCCAACTGCGATAGGCGGCGGCGGCCATCAGTAACAGGGCGGTCAGAAGGGCCTGAATTAGAGCTATCTCCAGTTTGGGTTCGGGGCTGAAAACGGGGCTAACCAGGAGCAATAAATCGACGCTACAGAGGGCGATCGCCCAGCCATCACTGGCCTGCAAATAGAGTGCCGCCAACCGGCTGGCGCGGCTGCTTAGCCCATGCCGCAGCAGCCAGAGGGCGATTGTGGCGATCGCGCCCAGCAACATCCAATTCGCCAGAGACAGTCCCGGCAA
>JAKSDM010001651.1 GCA_022360135.1 Pseudanabaenales cyanobacterium
AGGAGACCGGGGCGGTTCCCTGGACTTGTTTGAACTGGTGGAAGCACTGAAGCAGCGAAATTTAGGCCTCCCCATCCTGATTCGATTTCCTGACATCCTAGAAGACCGTCTGGAGCGATTAAACGCCTGTTTCGCCAAGGCCATTACTCGATATGGCTACGCTGGCGTTTATCGGGGCGTCTTTCCAGTTAAGTGCAACCAACAGCGTCATTTGGTTGAAGACTTAGTGCGCTTTGGTCAATCCCGCCAATTTGGCTTAGAAGCGGGTTCGAAACCGGAGTTAATGATTGCGCTGGCGACTCTGAATACGCCGGGTGCGCTGCTCATTTGTAATGGCTATAAGGATCGGGAGTATATCGAAACAGCTATGTTGAGCCAGCGGTTGGGACAGCTGCCGATTATTGTGCTGGAGCAACTAGAAGAAGTCGAGCTCACGATTGAAGCAAGTCGGCGATTGGGTATTCAACCGATTTTGGGAATACGGGCCAAGCTCAGCGCCAAGGGCATTGGTCGCTGGGGTGACTCAGCAGGGGAGCGGGCTAAGTTTGGTCTGACGATACCCGAAATGATTACGGCGGTGGAGCGGCTCAAGCAAGCTGAGATGCTAGGTTCTTTGCAACTGCTTCACTTCCACATTGGCTCTCAAATTTCCGCCATCAGCGTGATTAAAGATGCGCTGCGTGAGGCCTGTCAGATTTATGTAGAGCTGGCCAAGTTAGGCGCTAATATGCAATACCTGGATGTAGGCGGGGGGCTGGGGGTGGACTATGACGGTTCTAAGACCAACTTCCATGCTTCCAAAAATTACAGCACTCAAAACTACGCTAATGACGTAGTGGCTGAGGTTAAGGAGGCTTGCGGCGAGCGAGGGATGCCGGTTCCAACCCTGATTAGCGAAAGTGGTCGGGCGATCGCCTCCCATCAATCGGTGCTGGTTTTCGATGTATTGGGCGCCAGCGACGTTTCCTCTGGTTTACCAGAACCGTTGGAGGATAGCGAACATCTGATTATTCGCAATCTCTACGAAACCTATGAGTCGATCACCGTCGAAAACTACCAGGAGACCTATCACGACGCCGTTCAATTCAAGGACGAGGCTGCCAGTCTGTTTAACTTCGGTTATCTCAGTTTGAAGCAGCGAGCCCGAGCCGAGCGCCTTTATTGGGCTTGCTGTGAGAGGATTTTAGCGATCGCTCGCAAGGAAGAGTATGTCCCCGACGACCTGGAAGACTTGGAGAAAATCATGGCCTCGATTTACTATATCAATCTGTCAGTCTTCCAGTCCGCCCCAGACAGCTGGTCGATTGACCAACTCTTCCCTATCCTGCCCATCCATCGTTTAGACGAGGAACCTACCTGTCGAGGCTCCCTAGCGGATATCACCTGCGACAGCGACGGTAAAATTGACCAGTTTATTGACCTGCGGGATGTTAAATCGGTTTTGGAATTGCATCCGCTCAGAACAGGGGAGTCTTACTATCTGGGCATGTTTCTGGGAGGAGCTTACCAAGAAATTATGGGCAATCTGCACAACCTATTTGGGGATACGAATGCAGTGCATATTCATCTGACGCCGAAAGGCTATCAGATTGAACATGTCGTGAAAGGGGATACGGTGACAGAGGTATTGGGGTATGTACAGTACGATTCCGAAGACCTGATTGAAAATATGCGTCGGCGCACCGAGCAGGCCTTACAAGAGGGGCAGATTACGTTGGCGGAATCCCAACTGTTGCTGCAGAATTATGCGCATAGTTTGAGTCGATACACGTACCTCGCCTAACCCTTTAAAACTTAAAGACGGTTCGAATCGTTCCGATTAAGGCTGGGGCATTACTAGTGTTGTGATCAGGGGCGGTTAGCAGGATGAATCCAGGGGTAATTGAGAGATGGTGATTCACTTCATGTCGATAGAATGCCTCAATATGCAAGCCAATATCTGGGTCTGGAAATTGCCCAATTGCTCTCAAGCCAGAACTGGTTCTCGTTAGACGCGGTTGCATTCCCACCAGAATACCCCCGAGGTTCCCCTCTCGACCCAGATCAGGAAACGCCAGAGTAATCGCCCAATTCCAAACATCAGCCCTGCCTAGCCCAAGCACTTGGGCGGCGGTGTAGCCCACCCATCCGCCGACAGCCACGCGATCGCTCAAATCGTAACTGATCTCGAC
>JAKSDM010001210.1 GCA_022360135.1 Pseudanabaenales cyanobacterium
AATGAGACGCTTCCTAATCAACTTGGCAAACTGATTGAAAATCCCACCTTGCGATGGATATTTCAATGTTTCATGGCCATTCATTTGGTTATTATCGACGGCCAACAGCAGGTGGTAAATCTCAATGAAAATCACCGAAAATCCTGCGATTTCTGGGTTCCGCTTCACAAGAGTATTACTTATTGTGTTGAGGGATGGCATTATTGTCAATGTGCCAATTGAGAGTGCGGAATGTGGGATAGAAGGTTACTTTTTGGAGGGGGAGTACATTTACGGCGACTGCGATCAAGATTGTTTCGATCTCGATTTGTTTCTCTACGATGCCGTATTGAATAGCTGCCTAATCTCCTGTCTACCGCCTACCCAATCTCTAGTAAGCGCCAATTGTTTGCACCAACAAACGAAACTCACCTGTCGTAAACTTCGGATTGAGGACTCCGTCATACTCAAACTTACTTAACATCAATTGCATGGAGTAAATCCGCGCTGTATTTAAGGGCTGGGCTCCTTGCACCGTCCTTGCCCGAGAGACCAGAATCATCTCCGCAAAGGGAACACGAACTCTAATCCACTGCTCTGCAACCGTCTCAAACGAATACGCATAGGCCATGCTGTCCCAGGTTCCTGAATCGCGTACAAAGAATTTATAGCGCTGGCCATCACCTTTGACAGATAACTCAATGCCCATATAGCCACTTAGATTCAATGGCGGTTCAAAGTTGCGGGTGCGAACTGAGGCAAATCCGCCAGAGTTGTCAGTCGAGACATTGCCGGTAAATAGAGCTCCTTCTCCATGGGGTTGGAAGGAACTAGCGCTAACACCACCCATAACGACATCATCCAGAGCGCCCCAGGTTTGCCCCAAATTTTCAGATAGTTGCCGAAAGTCAAAGATGAGACCCGCCTGAAATTGGGGGGGAGGGGGAGGGGTAGAGCCGAAAAACATCTTCTGAAGCCAGTTAACGACGGGAATTTCCTCAAAGTAAGCGAGGGTTTGCACGAATCGGCCAACGTTCCAGAGACGACGAGTAGGTTGAGACATAATTGACTTGAGGCGGCGACAACCGACAGACTACAACAGTTTTCGACTACTCAGATTTTTGGAAATCAAGCGTGAAATTTGATATGCGCTTTTCTCCCCAGTAAACCTGGGCTAGATAAAAGCCAGGTGTAATCTCCCGGATTTCTTCTCTAACCCTCTGGAGAAGGAACGAAGTTTTGGAGTAGTCCAGTATGATGGCTTGCCCGTCAGTGAACCAGCTGTCCCCTCTATAGATTTCCCCTTTGAATATCCTGAGCTGGAAGGGAGTGGCCTTATTCAGGAAAAAGGCTTGATCTCGATAAAAAACTTTTCCCTGCCAGAGGAATAACTGGGTGATCCCTGCGATCGCTTTTGTAAATATCGATCCAGCCGCAATAATGGCGACGCCTTGGCTATCTCCATCAGGGATTTCACCGACTGCACTGTTCTGATAGAGTTGATCAATTTCTGCTTGAGACATCTTGACTAAGTTCAGCGGCTCTGGCATTTTGACTGTCATTACTTTACCTCCTTTTTTTTGGGGAATTTCAACGAAATTGAATCAATTTAGGTAAGCTGCCTATAAAGTCTTGAGATATTCAATCAATGCCTGCTTATCTTGGGTAGGTAGATTAGTCCCATAGAGATGCCCTTGGTTACCGTTGGCAGTGACGCTTGTATCATATTTAAAGCCAACCCGCTCAGCATCTGGCCCCTCAGAGACAAAGCCGACTTTTTGGGGATCGTAGACGTCGTAACCGCGATAAAAGACCTGGGTGCGATTCTCTGGCTTTTCTAGCAAGTCCTGCAGCGATGGGACAGAACCGTTATGTAAGTAAGGAGCTCGTAGCCAGAGCCCATCAAGAGCAACAGATACATAGCCATCGGTCTTTCGGAGAGTATCAAAATCCCAATCATATCCTTCGGCAAACTCGTTAAGGGCATCTGCCGCCGCCTGGGTCCACATATCTATGCGGTGACGATCAGCGCCAACTTCCTCTACTGGAATAACGGTTCCGGTTCTTTCCCCCCCAAATGCATGACAAGACGCACATTGGTTGGCGAAGATTTGGCCGCCCTGCTTAGCTAATTCCGACTCAATTGCATAGGGATACTTCG
Source organism: Pseudanabaenales cyanobacterium (assembly GCA_022360135.1). GTDB lineage: Bacteria > Cyanobacteriota > Cyanobacteriia > Phormidesmidales > Phormidesmidaceae > JAKSDM01. The sequence goes on from JAKSDM010001210.1 coordinate 2,141, forward strand.
GGGGTGGGAGTTCCTTGATAAATTGATTGACTCGATCAAGACCAGCAATATCAACTGACTTCTTAGTAGCGCCATCACTAATCGCCCCTATCCTTACTGCTTCAATCAATGACGTGACCAAGCCATCCCAATGGTAAGCAAACCCTTCATGCTGCCTTTCATTCCAAAGCGGCATCATATCGGAGACGCCAATAGTATCATCCAGCGGCTGATTTAAAAATCTAAATTTGCCTGGGTTAAAGGGATCAATCCGTCCTGGTCCCCAATTAGGTTGGGAATCCATCCAGGCATAAGATTGCTGCAGTTCAAGAATTGTTTTCTTGGTTTGAGGAATAATCACATAGCGATAAAGCTGTTTCTCGAACCAGGAAAACGCATGGTTATAGGCTTCAATTTCTTCCAAGATATAGTCAGAGGTAAATCTTGGATCATTCGCACAAGCAAACAAGAACCGGAGATAGCTCTGGGCGTCAAACTTATTGGCGGGAGCTGCGACAAAAGTGGTCGGTTTATCCTTAGGGTTGTCTCGCACTGTGGCATGGTGACAGAGGGCGCACGTGATTCCCTGACGGGGAAACCCAATGGTTTTCTTGGAAATCCCGATAGGGGTTTCTTGGCCCTCTTCCCATGTTAGCCCTAGGGAAGTATAGCCGCCGGAGCCAGGCAAATATTCTGGAAAAAGTCGCGGCAGGACAAGCCAAACCCAATAAGGGACGCCTTCTGCATTTTCCGTCCCAATCGACCCATACTTAAAGTGATCCTCAGCCGATTCATAATAGGTAGGAACTTCTCGAACCAGATTGTACCAGGCCCCATACCCGCCAACTCCGACTAGCAGGACTAGAATGACAGCGAGGGCTACAATTGTTCTGCCGAATTTCTTCCACATAGATTTTCCTCAATAGTCATGGGCATTACTGGCACAGGTGTTATTTGGCTAACTCAGGGTCTGGTTTGGGCGCAGCAGCAGCAGGTTCAGTGCGCATCGCTAGGAAAAGCAGAATTCCCTCAATCACCCCGAAGAAAAGATCAACCAGGGCAATGGTGAGGAATCCCCATGCTTGCCCAAAGAACAAAACTGCGCACAAGAAAAAAGCAGCGCCGCCACCGCGTGAGAACAATACCAACATCCAGGCCATTGCCTTATAGCGGTAGGGGTCGAGGGCGACAGGGATATGCAAAATACTGATTTCTAACAGCAACAATCCTGCAGTCCGCACCCATATAATCGGAACCGGGATTTGCATGTCCAGTAAGGAGAGCAGGAATTCTGGGAAAAACCATAGGGAGATGACAAAGAGTATATTCATCCCGACGCCAAGCCAGACAATGCGACTAAACCATGTGGCGTAATCTTTCATACTTTTTCTCTCCTTGACCCGACAATGTATCGTCGAATAGGGCTGCATTAAGGCTGGTAAGCAATTGCCACTCTACAAGGCTTTTGGCGCTTCGAAGCCGCTTATTGCAGTGACATTCATCTAGAATTGGTTTCAGGAATGTTCATGCCTTGTGCATTTTTTCCTGGGCTGATGGCGTTGGTCTGACAACGCCTAAAAAGCGCTTTCGGGTTGATCTTTGACGCCGCTGGCGGCGCGCAGGGCCAGAATCAGTAGAATTAACTCGACAACACCGATGGTGGAATCTACGATTCCCAAAGTCAGAAAGCCCTTAGCCAGATAAGAGACAAAAACACCGACAAAGAAAGTCGTTGCCGGGATCAATCGGGCGACGATCAACAGCCAGGCATTTACTAGATAGTGGAAGGGATCTAGGGCGGCTGGAATATAAAAACAACTCAGCATTACTAACAAAACTGAGTAATTAAATAGCCAAACCGTAGACTCCACAGAACCCAACTGCAAGAATGCCAATAAGTCGTTTGGTTTTAGAAACGCCAATACGGCAAAAGAAAAATTCGCCAGGACACCCAACCCAACCACCCGTCCAAACCAGGTTGCATATGTATTCATCCGTATCTCCTGCTGCTAACCACAAGTGTTCCTTAAAGTTGTTTCATGTACTCAACCAGGGCGTCTTTTTCCGTGGGGGAGAGATCAGTTCCATACAGATGACCGCTATTGCTATTCCCTGGTAGTGTGGTGTCAAACTTGAAGTATTGATGAGTGTCCTCCTCTGCGACATCAGAGACAAAGCCCAGGTTTTCCGGATCGAAAACGTCATCACCCCGATAGAAAACCTGGGGCCTATTTTCGGGTCTTTCTAGTAGATCTCGCAGCGTTGGAACCGAGCCATTATGTAAATACGGGGCTCGCAGCCAGGTCCCATCAAGAGGATGATTGGCGTAGCCATTCGTCTTACGGAAATGTTGAAAACGCTGATCTTGGCCACGGTAAGAGACGCCGGTAAAGAGCGTATACTGATTCGAAGCCAGTTCATAAGTGTATGAATTGAGACGGGCAGGGTCTGTGCCAATTTCTTCAATCGGGACAACTTTGCCGACATAGGGACCATTAAATGCATGACAACTGGCGCAATTGTTTTGAAAAACGGTCTTCCCGGCTGCGGCTAAATCCGCGTTAATCTCATAGGGATAGGCAGGCGCAGGCAGATCCCACAGCCAATCTCTGACTCGGTAAATCGAGTCAAAGTCAATGTTAGTGGGAGTGACCAAGGCTAGGGCGGCGCTATTGTTGCGCTCATCCACCGAGGTATTGTTGCCATCCCAGTGTAATTGCATGCCCTGGCGGGGTCCCTGCCGCCAGATACTGGGAAAGTCGCCAATTCCATTGAGTTCCGAGTCATCCAGTTGATCAATTGGAAAATTGAACCGGAGGGCTTTATAGGGCGTAAAGGTATCAACTCGCCCTGGCCCATATGCCGATTCACGCTCTAAAAAGGCAAATTTACTGGCCTGAGTGATCAGGGAATCTCTAGTGCGAGGAATGGCGATATAGCGATAAATCAACTTCTCGAGGGGGTTAAGATTGGCTCCGATCGCATCTATCTCGGGCATCATTTCCCGGGCGTTGAATCGCGGATCCAAAGGAACTTCTGAGACAAACTTGATGTATCCCTCCAGATCTACTGTATTGGAAGGCATAGCCGAGATGATTTGAGGTTTGCTGTCCCGGGTTGTTCGAACTGACCCTGTATGGCAGGTGGCGCAGTTCTGAGTCACCACGTCCAAGCCTAAATAGGTCCCCTTAGCAAATCCGATCGGGAGGTCTTGTCCAGGTTCTTGAATAAAGCCAAGAGAGGGATACCCCTCACCCGGCAGTTTATCCGAGAACATAACTGGAAGCACCTTCCAGATCCAATAGGGGATACCGCTGGTGGATTCGCCGCCAATCGAAGCGTACTTGAAATGGTCGTCAATGTCGGCATACTTCACAGGACCATTGTTGGTAATCAGGGGCCAAGCCAGAATAATGGCCACAAGCAGGACAGCGGCGACCACAAACATCACCAGCCGATTTAAAGCGCTTAAAACTTTCTGAAGTAGGTTAGGTTTATCTTGTTCGCTCATGGTTGACGCTACTCTGTTAGGTGAACCCGACAATTGTTAGGTGAAATACACACCCTACAGATTTGTTTTTGGGGCATTTTCCTGGGGTGGGATAAACGTCTTTGCGCGCGGTTTAAATACACTCATCACCTCATCATTTTTTGCCCTGAGGGCTTCCTGCGCAGCTTTATATTTCTCTGCTTTTGAAAGGTTGTTGATTGACCGTTGATAGTAACGATCAATATCATGGCAACCGAGCGGCACTTCTAGATAGGCCCCTAAACAATTATTACAGTAAGTGCAAGGGCGATCGGCAATATCCAAGCCCTGCTCAAAATAGTTTTTTACCAGATCGTTATTAGCAACCAGCATGCGAGCCATACTGACTGCATCCGTATATCCCCCCTGAATGGCGGCATTGATATAAGACGCTTGTTGGAATCCTCCAGTCGTAATAATCGGAATTTCCTGGAGCACATCTTTGATTACTTTTGCGTCTCTTAGGAGAGTGCCTTGATGTCGCTTTAGCAAATCTTTGAATGTTTGAGTAGAGACATGTTCCTTAAAGAATTCGTCCAGCCATTGATCTTCTATTTCTAGTCCATTGACTGGCTGTTCGTAGCGACTTTCCACTTTTCTGGGGAGTCGCCCCCAAATCCATTGAAATATGGGATGGAGAAACCGATACCGAAAAAGAATCAGATTGCGCAAGCTCGCTTTTCTACTACTTGAGACCATTGAGTCGGCCGTATAGTTGAGCATTTCAAATGGAAAAGGCCCCGAAGGCAGTAAGGGGTGAGGAAAGGTGCTGCCCCGAGATACGTGAATGGCGTCTACTCCATCTTCCTCCAACCACTTACAGATTTGGATCGCATTGTCAAAGGTATTTCCAGAATGCGCCCAAGGGGGAAGGATATTATTAAACTCTCTCACACTGATTTTAGCTTGTAGGTGAAACTGATTACCGACCACTTTGCGAATTGCCTGTACAATTTCTTTTAAAAACTGATATCGGCCTTTTAAGTCGCCTCCATATCCTTGGTTTGCAGTGCGTCGATTAATTCCGGCGCTGAGAAATTGATTGATCAAATAGCCGTGGGAACTATGTAACTCGACACCATCCAAACCAGCCTCTTTTGCTCTTCCAGCCCCATCAGCAAATTTTTGGATAATTTGATGTATGTCGTTTCGTGACATATGATTAGCGGGCAAACCGCTGACTTGATCCGCCTGATCGGTGGCGCTAGGCGCTGGGTTTGGACTGATGGCTTTTGTCTCCGGATCAATCAGCGTATTCTCAATCCCCTCAATATCTCTCTGTCGACCGGAATGGCTCAGCTGAAGAATATATTTGCAGCTATGTTGATGCACTGCTTCGCCGACTGTCCGCCAAAACGGAATTGAGCTATCTTCGTCTATGGTTGCAACTTGGGGAGTAATTTGGCCCTCTCTGCTTATGGGTACATAGGAAGAAATAATGGCGCCTACCCCCCCTTGGGCAAACTTATTTTCCCAGTTCACCCGGACTTGATTGCCAGAGCCGTCGTAGTTGTCCCATCGGCCTGTAACACTGGAACGGAAAACGCGATTTTTTACCGTGAGGTTGCGGAAGTGAATGGGATCTAACAGTGTTTTATCTGTGCTCATGATTGCTAGCTTCCTTGATTAGCAGACGTTGGCATTGCAGCTAAACAGAGCGTATCGTCGGTCGCGTCACAACTTCTAACCCAGTTGAGACGGACTTACCGATTTTGGAATCGTTGATGTCTGAAAAAGAGCTGACTATCTCCATAAAAAGAAGAGACAAATTCAGAGGTTGTTTGAATATGTCCGATCAGTTGAGATTGTTGACGATAGTCAGGATTATTCGTGACGTCCCCTTTCACCTTGACAGGGGACGCCGCATAAACAGAGAACAGCAAAGTTCCCGCCGTGATGTTGGCCAGATCGTCCCTAAAGTCGTGGGGGAGACTGTCGGGAAATTGAACATCCTGGGAGGGAACCAGAAAAATCTGAGCCGGATAGTGGGGAGTGTGCGCCCTTTGCCCCGTTTGGTCCGTCAGCCCAAATGCTTGTAAGTAAAGTTTTGTAGGAAATCGGGTGACTCGCCTGAAGATCAGATTGATTAGTTTGGGGCCAAGCTGGTTAACAACCGGA
>JAKSDM010000684.1 GCA_022360135.1 Pseudanabaenales cyanobacterium
ACCGCTCTGTGGATAGGCGGTGTAGGATAGTGGAAAGGAGGGCAGTATGAACATTCCTATCATTGACGAAGTAGTTGAAAAATTGAAGGTGATGCCACAGCATTTGCAATGGCAGGTGCTTGAGTTTGTTCGGGCGTTGGTAAAAGCGGAAGTGCGAGGTACGCCAGGGCGGAAATTGTTGCGTTTTGCAGGTTCAATTCCTCCCGACGATCTCCAGTTAATGCGTGAGGCGATCGAGCAAGATTGTGAACGGTTAGATATTGATGAGTGGTAGGTATTTGCTCGATACCAACATCATCATTGCTCTCTTTGCTGATGAAGCGATCGTCAAAAGCAATCTTGCTCAAGCTAACGAAGTATTCATTCCAAGTTTTGTGATCGGCGAGTTATGTTACGGTGCGAGAAAATCAGGGCGAGTTCAAGCAAATTTAGCAAGAGTTAATGAGCTGGTTGCTAGCAGCACAATATTGGGGTGTGATACTGAAACTGCTAAGCAATACGGTGAGGTCAAGAACAAGTTGAGGCTCAAAGGTCGTCCATTACCTGAGAATGATATCTGGATTGCAGCCCTTGCTCTACAACATGCTCTAATTTTGGTAACACGCGATGCTCATTTTCAAGAAGTAGAAGATCTGCAAACGGTAGTGTGGTGAGTATAGCTGCCGCATAACAATCCTGGTGCAGCGGACTGACCGAAGCCGATTGGGTGGGATACAGAACTGAGGGATATTTGCAAGAACGAGCTAACCGAGGCAATCGGGCGCAATATGAGGTTGTTTTGGCTAAAGTTCCTGATGTTGAGCCAGAACCATACAAGTCGCCATCAGCATAACAATCCTGGTGCAGCGGACTGACCAACATTTCTGTCCGGTTACGCTGGTCGTTATGCTGCAAGCCCTTGGTGGGGGCAGCACCGAAAAGCTATCGGTGAGAGGTTCAGTGTTAAGATTTGCTGTGAGAGTTGGTCGAGACAAAACAATTTCATGCTTGTTCAACCCACGCTAGAGACAAATAGATTGATGCTGCGTCCACTAACCCACGCGGATGCGCTTTCAATTCAAGAATTAGCAAGTGTTCGTGCAATTGCCGATACTATGATTTCTATTCCCCATCCATATCCTGATGGCGAGGCAAAGCGACATATATCAAGACAAATTGCTGAGTTTAAGGCAGGGCATTCTGTTTCATTTGTAATCGAGCGCAAATATGAAAAACCATTTTGTGGAGTTATAGAAATTCGAGATATTGAGAGAGAACATTCTCAGGCAGAGTTGAGTTTTTGGTTAGCAGTTGAGGCGTGGGGACAAGGGTACATGAGCGAAGTATTAAAACCTATACTCTGCTTCGGATTTGAAAATTTAGATCTCAACAGGCTCTATGCTTACCACATGGTTAGAAATCCAGGTTCAGGTAAGGTATTGCAGAAAAATGGGTTTGTACAAGAAGGGGTGTTACGTCAGCGAGTACAAAAGTGGGGAGTATTTGAAGATGTTAAGTTATGGGCAATTCTTCGAAGAGACTGGCATGGCGAAGCAGCATAACAAACCCCTGGCAACGGACAGCGGGAAGACGTTGGTGTGGATGCCGAAGTTGTCTACCGCCGCTGATTTGAGCCGTATCATTTCTCTGAAGACTGAAAATACACCCTCAATTAATAATAACGGCGAGTCAAAAAAGGATATTGCATAGGATTTTCTTTCCTTTCATCTTTATTAATGATTGGTAAACCCCCGGCTTTGCCGGGGTGACTCTAAAAGGTTTGACCGTGTGAGCAGATTTGACACAGTTAACAGGTGTTGTAGGTTCAATCGTGTTGACTCATAAGCGATCAACTCTCTAAATGAGAATGGGCCAAACCAGTGCTTTTACGCAACATGCCCTTTGAGGGCTAATCTAACCGCCCCTTTGAAGGGATAACAGATGATAAGCCTCCGGCTTTGCCGGAGGTAATTTAACTTGTGCTGCACCGCACAAACCGACACCTCCTTGTCCTTGCCCAAAAGATCTGAGCCAACGGTGAGCTTGAACGTTAGGTGATAGAGTTACGACCCACATTCCACCCTCTAAATGGACAAAAGTGCTGCGATGCCCGAGACCGGGAAACCAACTCCGCCAATGACGACGGAAATATTTCCAGATATCGGTGTCGCTGTGGCGACCTAGATATTCGCCCACGATTTCTAGCGTCAGGACTTCACTATCCTCAGTCTAGGAGCAAAGCCTCGCGTGCGAGGGGGATAGAGAGCGAGTAGGGATTCCAGGTGATGGTCAACGCACAGATAAACGGCAATGATAAACTCGGAGATATCGAACATGGTCTTATGTCTCTGAAAGTACTAGAGCTTTTGATAGCTCGAACTTTGGAACGCGAGACCTTAATGGTTAATGCAGGCGGGCAAAAACAAGATGCAAGTGGTGGGAGCCGTCATGCACAAACTGATTCGGGTCATCTACGGTATGCTTAAGCCGGGACGACCTTACGCGATAATTGCCCTAGAAATAGACCCAAGATGGTCTAACCTTGAATAACTGAAAATGATCTCTTAATGGCCTTCACACCGTTAATGTGAGCTGTATAACACCAGGCATAGGGCGCGGCGGCTTTTTGCCGTCGCCTTTAATGCCCTTGTTAGCTCTTTCTTGCGTTTAATTTTTTTCTGCCCAATTAGTTCATCCCCTCTTTGTTATTATCCGCAAACCATGCATCCACGGCATTTTTTGCAAAGCTTTGAAAGTCAATGGGCTGCCGACCTGTAATATTTTGGACAATGCCTGTTATTCGCGCTTCAGTTCCTTTTGCTATGTTTACGTCCATTGCCGCCAGAGTTCCGGCGTATTCAGGTGGTAAACCTTGATGTTCATAGCGTTTGGCCAATTCTTTGAATGACAATTTGCGATGCGTAATGGTGCGACCAATTGTGTTTGATATAATGCGCGCCACTTCATCATATGATAGCGCTTCGGCGCCGGTCAGAATGTAATCGCCATTGGGCAAGCTTGGGCTTGTCAAAGCTACTGCCGCCACTGCTGCAATGTCATCGGCGCTGATAAAGGCAACTTTTCCATCCTGCGTGGCAGAATAAATGGCATTTTCTTCTCGGATACTCTGTACATGATGCTGTTCGGAGAAATTCTGCATGAACCAGGTAGGGCGCAGCACGATCCAGCTCGGGGCGTGCTCTTCCAAATAAGCATGCACTGTTCCCATCATGGGGCCGCCCTTTTCTAAAGATGAGGCGCTCAAAAGTATAATCCGTTTGACGTTTTCTTCTATCAGACGGTCTATAAAGGGCTGCATAGCCGACAGCAAATCAAAAACGCCTGCTGGCGCTAATAAATAAGCGCTATCAATCCTTTTTTTGAATACGATGTCGTAGGTTGTATTATCCAGCCAGTCAAATTGGACATATTGGTTGCCTTTAGCAGAACGGTTTGCCGCGATGACGGTATGCCCTTTTTCTGTTAGTTGATGAATGATACGGCGTCCAGTTTTACCACTGGCGCCTGTGACCAAAACTGTGGATGGCTTACTCATACGTTTTCATCCTTCAATGCATTGATCAAGACCAGCGGGTTCCAGTAATCACGATAGCGGCTTATTTTCCCCTCGCTTAAACTGATGACAGAAACATATTTCTGATTGTAGGGGCGTCCTGTTGCCACGACTTTACCCTGGCATGCAAATTCTACGATAGCGTTTTTACCATCCTGACTGATGTAAGTCTGTAGATTCATCATGTCACTGATCGCAATCAGATCGCGCACATGCTCAAAATAGTCTTTCATGGCATCATGCCCTTCAAGCTTTTGAATCCTTCCTTCCGGGGAATAAGGAAACTCCATGACGCCATTTTCAGTGAACATATCCACGAAGTCTTCGACTGGAATAAGATGTTCACCAAGCTCAGAGCGCAGCATTCGGGTAAGACTATTTATGGGATCTCCATATTTCGTAGCCATTTTTGCAACCTTTCCTTGTGTTTTATAGGTAAATTCTTTCTTTTTGAAGCGAACGATCAAGGTAAGCGGCAGCAGATAACCTTTGCAATCCACCACGATCTCTCAACTGTCCGCTTCATCGACTGGTAAGTAGGTAGGCAAAACACGAACCATTGCCCGGACTTGCACGTTTTGCGCCGCGAGTCGCTTGACAATCTCTGTACCGTTGCTCCCCGTTGCTCCAGCCACTAAAATCATTTGACTGTCTCCAAAAAATGTGAGCTATAACTTATATTGTAGAAGTATCACTTATGCTGATCAACTCGCATTCATTTCCCTTACTCCGATGCCTCGCAAAACTCGCGTGACGCCCCGCAAACTGCCGAAACAAGACCGCTCTAAAATGACGGTCGATGCGATCCTGACCGCAGCCGCTCACATTCTGACGGAAGATGGGTACGACACTGCCAGCACCAATCGCATTGCCGAGCGAGCGGGGGTCAGTATCGGCTCACTGTATCAGTACTTTCCCAATAAAGAAGCCATCATGACCGCCGTGAAGGAGCGTCACGTTGATGAAATGGCGGAAATCGTGGAATCTACGGTGAATCAGACCGCCCAACAACCGCTTAAGGTGGCTTTGCATGAGTTAATCAAAGCCTGCGTTGCTGCCCACCTGATTGCTCCCACTCTGCATCAGGTTTTAAATGAGCAAGTGCCGCGTCTGAACCAGAGTTCTGCAGAAGCCAAAATCACCCTGCTACTGCGTGAGTTTTTGGTGCAGAGACACGATCAAATTCAGGTACAGAATCTGGAATTGTCTGTATTTATCCTGGAGCGAACGATAGAATCCCTAGTTCATGCTGCGGTGATTGATCATCCAGAATTTCTGCAAGAGAGCCAACTTGAAGAAGAAATGACCAGGGTGCTGCTATCATTTTTGAGCAGGCAAGCCTAGACATGCCTGCAATACCGAATTACAAATACAAGGGAATATCCTGGCGCCAATCGCCCTCACAGACAACCTCAAGCTGCCTAACGCTTTGCAGCAGCGGCGCGCCACAAGGCGCGTCCAGCCCCAAGGAGGCGATGCAGCTTGCAATTGTTATACACAAACTCCGGTTTATTTTTGAGGTGGCCTTTCTGTAAACTGTGGCATTCCATCTGTGATTTCAAGCCAAGAGGACATGCGGATAAATCACATATAAATTACCACTCTACAGATAGCATTTCAGGCGTCCAGGGCAATTTAACCACACGGATGCTCCAGGGCAGTTGATCGAGCAACACGTCATAGGTTTCTCGTTCTGCTTGCAGCAGCCAATAGCCATTGTAGAGTCTGAGAATACCTGCTCTTTGCAAAAAGGCGTGTCTAAAGCCTGCAGGGGTAGTACTTTTTAGCGCAGACCAGTGATGAATAACCGCCAAAAGCAGACTGTTACATTCGGTTTGTTCTGATGCTGTGATATCCAGGCTGGCTTCAATGGGGTCCAAGAGATTGAGGCCACACAGGAGCTTGTTGAGGGGAAGCAGATGCTCAGGGATTTCGGTAGAGGTGTCGACTAAATATTGGAGTAAGAGAACGGCTCGCTGATTTGCCTGAGGCTCAGTAAATTGATTAGCTTGTAACAAATTGAGCGTTTCAAAAAAGCCAGTGAGAAAGGGCCAGAGCAAGATCAAACCGGCATTTTGAATGTAGATTTCTTCAGACTCACTGAAAGGATCTACGGGATCATTGAACGGTTCAGGAGGAGAAGGGATCTTGGACGAGCGGGCTTGGGGTTTGATGGATTGTACAACCGCCTTGATTTGACGGGTTAACGGGGGATCAACTTGCGGCGCTTCCTCTTCTAGCTCAACAACTAGGGCTTCTATCTCAGTCAGCAATGTATTGACAGATAGGATGGGCAATAGGCTGTTTGAGGGTTCATTTGAGCTATCCCGCAGTGAATTGAGTTGGCCTAAAAGCGGGTCAAGTTTGGCTGATAGCGATGACCGGATGGAGTGTTCCTGATTCAGGTTTTTTAATGCGCTCAGGAGACTGACCAGGTTGTCGACCGCCACCCGAAAACGAGCACTGGCGGTTGAGACGTCAGCCATTTTGAGCGCCCTCGGTTGTAGGTGGGCGGCGAAGACTGATGGCAATTCACTGCCGAGGCTAACACCCTCAGCGCGAAGATAGTCTACGGCGCTGGGCATTTGCTGAATGAGGGATCGATAATTGACATTGAAATGGGTGGCGACATGCAATAAGCTACCTCGGATGATCGCATCTGCTCCAAGGCTAGAAGCTTGTCTCTGGGAAAGATTCAAAAATATCCCTTGCCAGAGTGTCTGTCTGAATTGCGTTGGCGGGATTTGGCTTAAGCATTCAACTTGTGGATATAGTACCTGGATGTCGTGGTTGTACTGTTGAAGCGGCTGAGACGAAGCAGGAGAAAATAATTCCGCAAACTTGAGCAAAACTGTATCGGAAAACTGATAGATAATACGCCGCATTTTTTTTTCTGGTTTGAGCTGAGCCAGAAGTAAGGTTTTAAGCTCTACTGGCGCATCTAAAAGCAGGCGATCGCAGCAATTTTCCAGCTCGGTTTTACTCAGGCGATCACACCACCAAGGTAACCGGCCGGTTTGGATAAAGTAGCTAACCAGTTCAAGTTGTGATGCGGTAAAGCTGGATTGAGTTTGTTGCTTAGCGTCTGATTTGGGTTGATTCGGATCGCTTGCGGGCGGAGGGGGCGGGAAAGCACCCATGGATTGGGAGAAAGGTCGGGAATATTTCAGAGAAGGGGAGATGAGGTCAGGCGGAGCAGCGGAAATGGCGGCTGTATTCCTCGTCTCTCTGTGTCCTTGTGTTTCCCTGTCAGCCTTATCTGTTGACCTCCAGATACTTCCGGTTAACTGGGTTAAAGCTGATGAGCCTAGTTTTTCTGCTAGCTGCTGAGGCAGTTGGATAATCACTTTCTCAACGAACTCTTTTTCCAGATTCTGGATGTCAATCTCGCCCAGATCGATGTCCAGGGTGTCGATTCTGAGAATGGCGTCTGGATCGCTGAGTTGATTGCAGTAGGCGTCAATCAGGGGAATGACTTGGTTGCGATAGAGGGCGCTGAGCTGGTTTTGGAGTCCAACCGCTGGGATCTTAGACCCAACCCGCAGGTCTAAGATTTGTTGTTTGATCAGGTGGCGTTGTTGGACCATAGGCTGCTGTCCTCCAGATTGGTCTGATCTGAGCGATCGCCTACCTGCTTGAAAGCAAGATATGCTGTCATTATGCAGCTTAAGCGCTAGAACCGATTCAAGGACTATACCATTCAGTCTGCTTCACCATGGTTATTGCTAAACCTCCAATCCCACAAACCCGTCCCCTAACAATCGCATGGGAGAAGCTACCCGATGATTTCAAGCTACCCGATGATCCCGTGGATAATGTCAATCAACC
>JAKSDM010000629.1 GCA_022360135.1 Pseudanabaenales cyanobacterium
GACGTAGGGCACAGCGGATTTCAGCACCGTCAGCGCTTGAGCCTGCACGTTGCCCCGTTGCCCTCCCCCAGTTCTGTACTGAGTCATGCGAATCACGGCGCCGTTGGGGGGAATAGCGCCATATTGCCGTTCTAGCTGATTCAGGGCCCGTAGTTCCGTTTGCAGAGAATTCAGACTAAGTTCCCGCCGTCCTGCCTCTGGAGACGCCAGCCTAGACATCAGCAGCGGATCAGTAGCTCCACTCCGAGCCAAAAAGCGAGTTTGGAGTTCGCTGCGCTGGCGTAGCTGCGACGGTTCCCGAACCCGTGGGCCAAACTGCACAAGCCCAGTAATGGAATCAATCACGTAGTGACGATCCTCGGGCCCAGAAGCGGAAAAATCTGGGACCTCCCGCCACATCTCTAGCTCCTGGTTAGGCAAGGTAAGCATAATATACTCCTCCGCTTGCCGATCAAGCACCGGCGATCCTTGAAGCTGAAAGACCTGACCGGGACTGCCGTCACTTTTACCCAGAACCTCTTGAGAAATTATTTCACATTGGTTGGCCGGGACAGTGCCGCCAATCGACCGCACCGATAGCCCCGTGATCCGAGGGGACTGAATATAGGGCGCTTGCTGGGCCGCCGGGCCATGGCATACACACCGCAGCCAATGACCGCGATAGGTGACGAACTGGGCGACAGGTAGATTCAGGGGTAAATGGAGCACGATATCAGCGCCTTGCATCGGGTTGCCGCCCTGCTCCACCCAAGCGGCGAAGCTAAATCCCTGGGTTTGATCATCCGTTTCGCTCAGCAGGACAGGTTGCCAACGGGCTCCATCCCACGCTTCCCAACGACGGGGCGGCGAGGTCGGGTTAATCCCTGTCGGGGTAGCCGCCTGCCCCTGAAAGGTGAGGGCGATGACGTTGCCGTTGAGGCTGATGTCGCTCTCATCCAACACCAGATAAAAGCAGTTGCCTGGGGCGGGCTGTTGATTAAATAGAGTCAGTTCGGGACCATCCCAATGACCATTCTGATCGCGGTTCCAGTAGTTGCTAAAGCGATCGCGCAGCATCGTTGGGTTAGCTTCCACCGTCGGGGCGCTCAACAGATGGCGCACCCGGGGCAGACCAATTTCCAAGGCTTGGCCAGTGCTAAAAATCACCGCCTCTTCGCTAGTGGTGCGCTCTGTCGCCACTTGAATCCCGACCGGGATATAGTAGGGCTCCGGTAGTTCTGACACCAGATAAAACGTCAGTTCGGTAGTCGCAGGTTGGGGGGGCTGAAGCCGGATACCCAGCAGTTCTAAAAACGCAATGTAGTGACGACGGGGCACCTGGTTAAACCGCATCAGCATTTGATCGGTCAACCAGGCAAAGCACTCCAGTAGCGTGACGCCGGGCTCGCTAGGGTTGTAATTGGTCCATTCTGGGCAATAGCGAGGAATCCGCAACAGACATTCCTGAAGTAAATCACTGTAGCGGCGATCGTCCAGATCAGCCTTGGGCAAATTAGGCAGAAAATCTAAGGCCATTAGCGACTCTCCAGGTAAGCGTTAACCCCGTCGTCTTCGATCGTGTCTCCTTGCAGATAGAAGGGATACACCAAACTCTGGGGCTCATAGGTCGTCCGTAACCGATAATTAATGACGATGTAGACAATACCTTGATCGATGTTTGGTTGCGCCAAGACCTCTTCCAATTCAATCCGCGGCTCCCATAGCTCTAGCGCCTCCTGCACCCAAATCCGCATCAACATTAGAGTTTCGGCATTGATCGGGGTAAAGGCGAGTTCCACTAACCGACAGCCAAATTCGGGGCGATACAGTCGCTCCCCAGGTTCGGTAAGCAAAATCAACCAAATTGACTCCCGGACACTTTGGCCCTCTGCACTGAGGGCCAGTCCCCCCTGCTGGCCAATCCCCAAGGGAAAGGTAAAGCCCTGGCCCAGGTAGGCCATCCGTTGTCGTCTAGCGGCAAGATTCACCATTGGTCCTAGCTAATAGTGACGCCTTTCCCTTATAAGCCAGCCAATCAGACGCCACTATCCGACTAAAGTAGGGTCGAGAATTGACACCTTGTCCCAGTCCAGAAGGCTACATGTCCACATATAAAGAGGTTTGCATAACAAACGTAGACGTTGGTCTACTCAACCTGACCCTGGCCAGAACGATATAACAACGGCATTGGGTAATCTCTCAAGTGATAGACACAAGTGATAGAACAGAGGTGAGTCAATGACCAATTGGGCGCCCTTGGAGGCTAGCTATGAGATCGTGGAAACGCCTCATCCCATCGGGCCACTATCCGTCTTGCTCAGCCCGTCAGATCAGTATGTGGTAGAGGCGGGCAATACCTTTGAAATTTCCCTGACGGTCAATAATCAAGGGTCACGGGGAGCCATTATCGACATCTACATTGACGAGACTTCACAGGCTTTTTGTCAGTGGTGCCTTAACCCCTATGAGCGGCTTGCCCTGGAAGTCGGCCATAGCAGTGAAGTGCGCTTTAAGGTGGCGATACCCGTCCAAACTCTGCCAGGTGTCTATGACTATCTAATCGTGGTTGACTCCCCCAACCACTACCCAGAAGATACCCCGTTACGATATCCCGCCACAGTACAGGTCCTCCCCCCGGTAAAATCGGCGGTCAACCTCAACGACGCCACCTTTGCCACCAGACCCGAAACCAGTTCGGATCAGCCAATCATTCTAGAACCAACGATTCCGGTGGAGATGCAAGTTATCGTCCATAATCGCTCGAATCGGGTGGATCAATTTCGTCTGGAGGTGACGGATCTACCCAATAATTGGTATCAAATTATTTATCCTGAAGGGCTAGGGGAATTGGGCTTGGTTGTAGACACCGAACATCTAGCGCTCAATCCCGACGTTAGAGGCGTCATTCGGCTCGTGATCACTTGTCCAGCCAATGCGTTGGCGGGGCAGAGCCTGGTTACATTAAGGCTGCGCTCCACCAACAATCCCGAGCTCTTGCTAATGGATATGTTGTATTTTGAGACCCCAACCGTTTATGACCTGAAGGTGCGGGCCGAGGCGATTATTCGCAAGGTCAAGCGACAGTTCGCCCTGTTTCATCTGCACATTACCAATGGGGGTAACACCGCCCGCGAAATCACCTTGCAAGCCCAAGAAGATCGGGAAGATCCCTTTTTCACCTATCAAATTGAGCCCTTGCAGCTGCGAATTCCCTCAAAGACGACTGTCCAGACCATCCTAACGGCAAGCCCAACCAATATGAGACGCCGCGCCTGGATTGGCGGAGCCCGTTCGGTCACCTTTCGTCTCGGGGTAAACGACCACCACGGCCTGCCATTACCAGAGGCCCCTCTGGCAGAGATTTTATGGGAGCGACGCCCCTGGTGGCATATAGCGTTGGTAATCTTGCTGGGAGTGGGGATTTTCGGTGCGGTTGCGGGCATCTTCTGGTGGTTCTTTATGCGTCCGCCAGCCCTGCCCAAAGTGGTTGAATTTGGCTCCAACGCTCCGACCTATTACCAACAGCAGGATGACTTTGTACGCCTGCTCTGGCGGATCGAAAATCCCCAGCAAATTCATACCCTGGAAATCCGAAGCGAGGCTAACCAGGGGACATCCGCCACCCAGCCAATCATCTATGACTTTAGCGACGGGACGCCGCCAGAACTCGCCGATTACTGTGTGTTTGAAAAAACCTTAAGTTGCAGCAATGTGTTTACCAGCGCCCGCCAGCCGGGAAATTATCGGTTTAGCCTGACGGTATTGCCCAAAGACAATCAAGCCAGACCCGTTGTGGCGCAGACGGCCCAGATCGTGATTTTGCCCACACCGCCGCCCGAAATTCGCACCTTTGCCGCAACCCAACCGCGTTATTGGGAAGCCCTTGACCCGAGCTTACTTGAGTCCGATGCCGCAGCGACCAATCCAGCCGCCGATACTATGGCTTTAAATTGGCAAGTCACCTCTGTCGATCAGCTCTCACACCTCAGCCTGGTGGGCCGCCTCGCCAACGGCTCCATGATCAGCCCACCTCAGCAGTATGACCTGGCTGAGGGACTCCCCAAAGGGTTAGAAAAATTCTGCACACTGACATCGACTGACCTGATCTGCCGCGCCCTGCCCATAAACGCTCGGACGGTTGGCGCGTATGTTTTTGAACTCAACCTATTCACCCCAAACAGCACTGAGCCCATCGCCACCGCTAAAACCGACCCAGTGCAAATTGTACCGGCGCCCGTCAGGATTGAAACTTTTACCATTAATGGCGCCCCTGCCCCCACTAAATATCAGGTTCAGGAATCTCAAGACTCGGTGCAACTTGCTTGGCGGGTTGTGGGCGGGCCTTACACCCAGGTCGAACTTCTCCCCAATCCTGGCAGCGTCCCCTTAGTCGGAACGCTGTCTTACCCCCTGACAGCTAATACCCAGGAAGTCGTCATATTGAAGGTGACTTCGGTCAGGGGTGAGCAAATTACCCGCTCGGTCACCCTAAATGCCTTACAGCCCGAGAGCCGCCTACCCTCTGCTGCGGCTGAAATTGAAACAACCCTGCCTCCACCGCCCTCTCCATCAGCGAATTCATCGACCCCGACGGCTTCACCAGCGCCAGCCGAGGAGCCGTCAAACCCCGAGTCTTCACCAGCGTCAGCCGAGGAGCCGTCAAGCCCCGAGTCTTCACCAGCATCAGCCGAGGAGCCGTCAAGCCCCGAGTCTTTACTAGCGCCAGCCGAGGAGCCGTCAAGCCCCGAGTCTTTACTAGCGCCAGCGCCAGCCGAGGAACCATCAAGCCCCGAGTCTTTACCAGCCCCGTCAGAAGAGCCGCGATCGCCGGATTTGCCATAACCCTAAACGGGCGTATCGTATGCCGCTAGGCTACCTGGCCAACGGCGACTAACACTCCTTTCTAAACTTCAAAACCCTCCAGAATTGGGGCGCAGGAGGACGGCTCAAGCAGCAACGGTTAGGCTTCTAGCCGATTAATCGCTTCTTCAGGCGACATTGTTCCTGCAATCACGGCTCTGATACCCGGCAAATACTGATCCATGATGGCCAGGTTAGCCATCAGCAGGTTGTTGACCAGCTGATGGCTCAGGCGATCGTCTGTGACATCAAGACTAGTGCGAAATCGCACGTCGCCATCCTCAAAATCCATCTCAAAACAGCCTAAAGGCAAACCGTAGTTGGCTCGAACCAAAAAGTTGGCCATCGCCTCGCGGGTTTCTTCAGGCGCCCGCTCAGGGGATTGAGAATACAGGAGACACCTATGTTGGTCTTCCTGGACTTGGACAAAACATGTCCAAGTCCCCTGGTATCCTGACCCCTCAAATTCAAGGGCGCTACGATCGCGCAATTCTAAAAAGGGGATGCCGCAATCACTGAAAAACTCGATCAGCGTATTGTACATGGGGCCGGTGAAGGTCAGCGGGTCTGGGGTCGCCTGGGCCTCCAGCGTCTCCCCAAGCCATACAGTTGTGTACCCTTGCCGGAGACTCCCTTCCAGATCAGAGGGGACCGGCGCAGCTTGAGTCACCTTCATCCCATACCAGTTCTCAGTGGCTAATAATGAATTCTCCAGGTCCCCTTGGCTCAGCCGCACCAGATAAGCGGCGACCTGATCAATATCGACAAAGCCATTATCGCCAGAGCCATTATCGCCCGTTTTGCCGACCTGTTCGCTGAGGTAAGGCAACAGGGCCGAGTCTAGTTTGGCCTCAATTTCGAGGTCGCTATCGGTATTGAATGTGACTGCTTGCCGCCGCAAACTGCGCTTAAGATTTAGCAACTCTTCGCGATCGATGACCCCGTACACTTGAGGGGTGATGGTCATCAGCAGGCGACATTCGGTGTAATCTCCCTCATATTCCGATAAAAACAATTCATCGGCATGAACGTCAAGGGATTGTCCATCCGGGGTCCGTAACTTCAAATCCTGATCTAGGACATAGGAACTAACCGATTGGACTGTGCTAGATTCCATAGCAATAGGTTTCCATAAAATGCAGAATGAGTGGATGCTGGCGTTGAATTCAAGCCAGAAGATCACCTTCCAAATAGGGATTCTAGGCAGAGTAGAGAGGCTTGTCTAGAACAAGCGAAATCTTCTATGAGTTTGTTTGACAACTGATCTCTATTTTTTCGCCGCTTACGATGCTGGTGGCACCGCTGCTGCTTTCTTTTCCTTTTTTGGCCACTTTTTATCTTCGCGAAGCGTTTTACCCATGAATTCAATGCTAGTCTTGGAGCCCCAGTCAGCCTTCCACTGGAATAGACGCTCCCCTCTGCTATAACTGATGGTGAAATCTGCAAATGACAGCTTGTAATCTTTCACGAGGTAAACATTGAGTTCATGTTTCTGGTCTTTTGAATCATCGTACTTCCCTGGCTTCGCTTCCCGACCCGTTTTATAGGTAAGGTTTAGACCCAGCTTTCCTTCACTTGTTGTCCCTGTTTGCCCTAGATGTTCCTTCATTTTCTTCATGTGAGTAATATCCTTCGTCCCCGCTGCGGCAGTCTCAATATCTGCAGCCACATGAAGAAGTTCGCCTGTTATGCCCCTAACTACATCACCGTTGCTTTTAAGTCTTCC
This sequence comes from Pseudanabaenales cyanobacterium, assembly GCA_022360135.1. GTDB lineage: Bacteria > Cyanobacteriota > Cyanobacteriia > Phormidesmidales > Phormidesmidaceae > JAKSDM01. The sequence goes on from JAKSDM010000629.1 coordinate 6,566, forward strand.
GTTCGAAACTGCTTTTTCCCTTATCTGTTTAATCAGCATTATGATGCCATTGCTGACCTGAGTGGCTGCGACCGCGGCCACTCCTCCCTTAGCAATTTGGGCGTAACTGAGTTGCAATTGCCCGTTTAACTCAATTTCCCATTTACCGATTTTACCCACTGATCGACCAAATCTTCCCCATTCGCCCTCCTTAGCCTGATCCCCCAACCAATGGAGCTTGAGTTTAGCCGATGCTTTGAAAAAACTCAGGTCAATGTCTGTCGACAATTCCAGGCGGTTCGCTCTCCGCCCCCGAGTCGCTTGAGGGGCCGCGCCCAACCGGTTTGGCTCCGGCCTCGGCTCCCGTTCACCCAGCCTCTCGCCAATCGACGCCTTATCGTAGCGACGACCAGACATCATGTTAGCGCTGGCTTTTCCGGTCTGTCCTCTTTTACCGACTGGAGCCGTATTGTATTCAGCTCTAAACCCAGCCAGCCCCGACAGCTCAACGTGGGATTTCTCATCCATGACCTTTTTAATTCTTTTCTGATCCGGATGATCCTTATCCGCCCTTAGGTCTTCGTCTTGGGGCTCAAAGATCTGATTCTCCGTCTCAGCAGCCCAGGCTTCAGCCCGCTCGTACGCCTGGTCTGTCTTTTCTCTATTAGTTAAGCCCGGAGCAGACATGCCCTTGCCCCCACCCCAGATTCTGTTGGTCACCCTCTGAGGGATTACATTGGATTCGCGGAAACGCCTGTAGACGGCGAGGTTAATCAGTTTACCCACGGTCTCAGGATTCTTGCCGACTATTTCCGCAAACACCCCAACCTCCCCAGCCAGCGCAGCGAAACCAACCGTTCCCCCAACCTGGAAAGCGCCTTCAAAATTAGCCTTATATTCCGACTCGGCCTTGCGCTCCACCTGCATCATGATTCGCCCCCCCACAAAGACGCCTGGCTGCACAGGGAAGCGTAATTCCAGCTCGAATTTGCTCTTTTGCCCGAAATTGGGCGCTATTTGGTGGACAATCTCGGGTACAGCATGGCTGAAGAACCAGAC